>JANOQL010000488.1:0-1620 GCA_031414835.1 Sphingomonadales bacterium
TTTGTAGACCCGGCCCTGATACAGAAACGTCTCACCCGGCGCCTCTTCGGTGCCTGCCAGCAGCGATCCGACCATGACGCACGATGCACCCGCCGCAAGCGCCTTGGCAATATCGCCTGACGTTCGAAGCCCGCCATCGGCGATAATCGGCGTGCCAGACGCCGCAGCAGCCTCTGCCGCATCAATGACCGCAGTGAGTTGCGGCACCCCGACGCCTGCAACAACGCGTGTGGTGCAGATCGATCCGGGACCGATCCCGACCTTCACCGCATCGGCCCCGGCATCGATCAAGGCCTTGGTCGCATCGCCTGTTGCGACATTGCCCGCAACAATCTGGACTGTGTTCGAAAGTCGCCGGACGCGCTCTACCGCTGCCGCCACCATTTTCGAATGGCCGTGCGCTGTGTCGATGACGATCAGATCGCATTGCGCATCGATCAATGCTTCGGTGCGCTCAAACCCGGCATCACCAACCGTTGTTGCCGCAGCAACACGCAGCCGCCCTGAGCTGTCTTTGGTGGCGTTTGGATAAGTGACAGCCTTTTCGATATCCTTGACGGTGATAAGCCCGGTGCAGCGATAATCGTCATCGACGACCAGCAATTTTTCGATCCTGCGGTGATGCAGCAGACGGCGTGCTTCTTCCTCGCCCACGCCTTCGCGCACTGTGGCCAGATTGTCGCGCGTCATCAATTCGCGCACAGGCTGTTTGGGATTTTCGGCAAACCGCACGTCGCGATTGGTGAGAATACCGACTAACTTGCCCGAAGCCTCAACCACCGGGATGCCCGAAATCCGGTTCGCAGCCATCAATGACTGCGCATCGGCCAGCGTTGCATCAGGCGCGATCGTGATTGGATCGACCACCATTCCTGATTCGAACCTTTTGACCCGGCGAACGGTAGCGCATTGCGTTTCGATGTCGAGATTGCGGTGCAGCACGCCCAACCCGCCAAGCTGTGCCATGGCAATTGCCATTTCAGCTTCGGTTACGGTATCCATTGCCGATGACAGGATCGGGATGCTCAAGGCAATTTCGCGCGTCACTCGCGTTCCGGTGTTGGCCATGCTCGGCAGGATTTCAGACGCGGCGGGCTGCAACAGCACATCGTCGAACGTCAGACCCAACCGGATATCCATGCCACACTTTCTCGTTTCGATTCGTGGCGGCCCATGTAACCGCGACACGGCCCAGTGGCTAGCGCGGTGCGGCCCGTGCCAGCAGGCGTTCGGCCATTTCGACGTGCAATGTTTCGATCATCCGGTCGCGAAACCGCTCTGCCCCGCCCTTTGCCGCAGCCATCAAGGCTGTGGCGTCTTCGATTTCGGCATCGGTGGGAGACCAGATGCGATTGGTGGTTTCAATCTGACTGGGGTGGATCAGCGTTTTTCCATCGAAGCCGAAGCTACGGCCTTCGCGGCATTCCGCTTCCAGTCGGGCGCTGTCCGAAAGATCGTTGCACACGCCATCAAACGCCCAGATCTCCGCAGCTCTGGCCGAAAGGACAATCGCTTGAAGCGACAATGCCAATCCCGATCGGTCTGCAGTCGAAGGCAGCCGCAGTGTCGATGCCAGATCATTTGTGCCGACAATCAGGCCGGCAACATCGAGCGCAGCGG
>JANOQL010000489.1:0-2177 GCA_031414835.1 Sphingomonadales bacterium
CCACGTCGATGACAGGCTTGGTCGCCCACCAGTCCCACAGCGCCTTGGGTGCCGATTGTGGCACAGTGCCCCGGTCGGCAAGTGCCTGCGTCGCGTGCGCCTCAATTTCGAACCAGATCGCGAATTTGGCCTCAGGCTCCCAAAGTGCAGTCATTGCGGGGCGGGAATAGCGGGGAACCATGTGTTGTCCTTGTGACGAAAACGACTGCGGCGCGCCTAGCAGTCCGGTCCCGAAATCGCCAGTGCCGCCGATTTGCGGGGCGGGGCGGCGCTCTTTCCCGATGAGTTGAGGACACAAACGTGCTCGAAAGGGTTATAAGGTTGGTGTCCGCCAAAGCGGGCCAGTTTAAGGAGTAACATTATGAAAACCCCCATTTTTGTGGGCCTTGCCCTCGCGCTTGCAGCCCCGGCTTTTGCTCAAACCACCGCACCTGCCGATGCGGCAGCCCCTGCGCCGATGGCATCTGAACCGGCGGCTCCTGCCGCTGCTGCTCCAGCCCCGTCGGATCCTGCCAGCATCATCAAGACCGAGTTTCCGGTTTATGACAAGGATGCCAATGGATCGCTCAACAAGGTCGAAATGGCGACGTGGCTCAAGGCGCTGAAATCGGCATCGCCCGATGCAAAGCCGATGGCCGTTGCCGATGAAACCAAGTGGCTCGATACATCGTTCAAGGATGCCGATTCCGACAAGAACGCATCGGTGAGCGTGACAGAATTAACGAGTTACCTGACCAAGGGTTCGTAACCCTTGTTGCCACGGCCCCCGCTTTCGGACCTGAACCGGGGCGGGGGCCGACCAGCACAACGGACTCTAGGCGTCGCTGTTTGCCGCGATTCGCATGAACGGCGGATCTTCGATGTGTTGCCGCGCTTCGTTCATCAGGCGCCCCCAATCGGCAGACAATTGGCGGAAATAGGGGTCATCGGCCCCTATCCGCATCCGGATCGTATCGCGTTGTCGGTCTGCCGGGATGACGATCAGATCGAGCGGTGGCCCGACCGAAAGGTTGGATCGCATCGTCGAATCGAATGACAGCAGCCCGACCTTGACTGCTTCATCGAGTGGCGTTGCCCAGTTGAGCACCCGATCGAGGATCGGCTTCCCATATTTGAGTTCGCCGATCTGCGCATAGGGCGAATCGGGTTGGCATTCGATGAAATTGCCCTGGCTGTAGATGAGATACAGCATCAGCGGCCCCTTGCCGATCCGCCCCCCAAGCAGCAGCGAAACCGACGCGTTGATGCCGGTGCCTTTGAGCGATTCAGTGGCTGCGCGCCACGCAGTCGAGAGCGCCTCGCCGACAAGTTGCGCCACGCGGAACATCGTCGGCATGTCATCGACGCGGCGGCGCGGGGCATCATCATCGTCTGACGGCAGCCCTTCGCCGAGCATCGAGAGCATGGCTTGCGTCGTCGAGAGGCTGCCCGCCGATGCGCACACGATCAGCTTATCATCGTCATCGGCGAGGATGTGGAGTTTGTTATAGATCGAGATATTGTCGATCCCGGCATTGGTCCGGGTGTCCGAAATGATGACGAGGCCTTCCTGCGTCCGCATTCCCACGCAATACGTCATATTCCTGCCCCCACCTTCATTCCCGCCCAGACTAGCGAACAAACCGTTCACGAGCGAAGTCGTAAGGCTGGGTGCGCACATCAGTGTCTCGACTTCGCTCGACATGAGCGAATACGCACGATCCCAGTTTAGGCAAACGCCTCTACAACGCCTCACTGTCCGTTTCTACGCGCACTTCTACATCAAGCTCTTCGATCCCGCCACCACGACGGGTGCCAGAAAGCGGTGTTGAATCGCTGGCATCGAGTCCGACCGAGACGCGTGCGTAGTTTTCATTGGGAACACGCCCGGTCGATGGGTCGAACCCATGCCAGCCTGCGCCATCGATATACAGCTCGGTCCAGCAGTGCGATGATTTGTGGCTTCCCGCATTGGGGCCGTCGAGGCAATGGCCCGACACGAAACGCGCGGGGAATCCGGCACTGCGGGCAGCGGCCAGCATCAGATGCGCGCAATCGCGAACGCTGCCTTCGCCTGTTTCAAGAACTTCGGCAGCGGTGCGGCCCTTTGGCGTTCGTCCGGCCAGCGGGCGAACCGCAGCAGCGACGATCGCGTTCAACTCAAGCGCCTGATCGCGTTGGCCCGAAGGCGTAGTCGT
>JANOQL010000490.1:0-8226 GCA_031414835.1 Sphingomonadales bacterium
CCCATCCCGCGCAGCCGGTGGAGCATATACATGCCCGCAAAGCCTGCGCCGACGATGATCGCATCAAAATCCTGAGCCTGTGCCGCCATGCCGCCCTCCTCACAAAGATCGTTGACGCCAACATGACTTGCGATAAGCCAATGCGCAATGAACCCGCTTGAGGCGATTGCCGCCACTCTCACTTTGGCGAACATCGTGCTGGTCATCCGCCGGAGCCTGTGGAATTTTCCCGTCGCGCTGGTTGCGGTCAGCCTGACGGCGATCGTGCTGTGGGAGGCAAAGCTCTACAGCGACGCGGGGTTGCAGGGGTTTTTCTTCGTGCTCAACGTCTACGGCTGGTGGGCGTGGCGGCAGAACAAGGCCGATAGCGGCGCGATCACCGTCGGGCGGCTGAGCCGGAGCGCCTACATCCTGACGGTGGCCGCAGCCTTTGCCGCCACGCTCGGCTGGGGGCGGCTGATGGGCGCGACGACCGACGCCAGCGCGCCGTATCTCGATGCCAGCATCGCGATGCTCAGCGTCACCGCGCAAATCCTGATGATGCAGCGCAGAATCGAGAACTGGCATCTGTGGATCGTCGTCAACCTGATTTCGGTCGGGCTCTATGCGAGCCGGGGGCTGTACGCGTTCACAGCACTTTATCTCATTCTGCTGGTCCTCGCGGTCAAAGGGCTTGCCGAATGGCGCAAGGCCGAACAGGGTGCGCGTCCATGAAAACCATCTGCCTCCACGGCCCCGAAAGCACCGGAAAATCGACGATGGCGACGCTGCTCGCCTCGCATTTCGATTGCGAGATCGTGCCCGAATATGGCCGCGCCTATTGCGAGGAACATGGCGTCGATTCGGATATGCACGATCTCGTCGTGATCGGCGAACGCACCGCCGCGATGGCCGACAGCGCGCGGGCAAGGGCGGAGCGCGGCGGGGCGAGCCACCTGATCCTCGATACCGATCCTGTCATGACTGCCGTCTGGGCGCAGATGATGCACGGGCGGCAGGATCCGTGGTTTGCCAGCTTCCCCCAATATGCCGATATCTACCTGCTGCTCGACATCGACCTGCCGTGGGTCGATGACGGCCTGCGCTTCTACGGCAACCCCGCCGACCGCCAGCACTTTTTCGATCTGAGCCGCGAGGAATTGATCCGGCGCGGCGTGAACTGGACACTGATCACCGGCGATGGCGAGCCCCGCTTCAAGGCCGCACTCTGGGCAATCGAGGGGCGCGACGTGTGACCGACTTTAGCTGGACCCCCGACCCCGACAGCGGCACCACGCAACGGTTCGTGCGCGCGAACGGGATCGATTTCGAACTCGCCGAGTGCGGGGCTGGAGACAGGCTCGCCATTTGCCTGCATGGGTTTCCCGAACTCAATTACAGCTGGCGGTTCCAGATGCCGATGCTGGCCGCGAAGGGGTGGCGGGTGTGGGCGCCCAATTTGCGGGGCTATGGTGCGTCTTCGAAGCCCGACGGCGTCGCGGCCTATTCGCTCGCCAATCTGACGCAGGATGTCGCGGCGCTGATCGATGCGGCTGCTGCTGAAAGCCCGGTCACCGAGATCATGATTATTGCGCATGATTGGGGGGCGATCATTGCGTGGGCGTTTGCGTGTCTCAAGCTCCGCCACATCGACAAGCTCGTCATCATGAACGTGCCGCACCCCAAGGTTGCTGAGCGCGAGATCCGGCATTGGCGGCAGTTGAAGAAAAGCTGGTATATCTTCTTTTTCCAGCTGCCCCGCCTCCCCGAACGCATGATGGCAGCCAACGGCGCGCGCGGGATCAAAGGCGCGTTCTACAATATGGCGGTCGACAAAAGCCGTTTCGGGAAGGACGTGCTCCAGACCTATGCCGATGCCGCGCTGCGACCCGGCGCAATCACCGCGATGATCAATTACTACCGCGCACTGCTCCGCGTGCCGATCGATTTGGGCGATGCAGGGATCGATACGCCGACACTGATGATCTGGGGTGAAGAGGATAGCGCGCTCAATATCCGCTGCACCGAAGGCACCGAAGAATGGGTGCCCAACTTCACGCTCCATCGTCTGCCCGGCGTTTCGCACTGGGTGCAGCAGGAAGCGCCTGAAAAGGTCAATGCGTTGCTGGGGGCGTGGCTGGAGCGCTAGCCCCCACGCAGCTGCGCCAGCAATTCAGGGAGCGCCACCGATACCGTTTCCCAAACGATTGCCAGATCGATGTCGTGATAGCCGTGCGCAATACGGTTCCGCATCCCGCGCATGCTGCGCCACGCAACCTGCGGATTGGTGGAAACATGTTCTGGAAAGCGGTCGATCAGCCGTGCCGCAGCTTCGCCAATAATGATAAGGTTGAGAATGACGGCCTGTTGCGTGCGCTTGTCCGACAAGAAGTCTTCCGCTTGTCCGACAAGAAGTCTTCGCGATGCAGCCCTTCGATAAATTTACACGCCTGCGCGGCGGCCTCAGCAATCTGATCGACATAATCCTGCGCCGTCTGCATCAAATCGGGCGTGCCGATGCAACCACAGAAGCGCGGAATTTTGGCGATATGTCACCCGGCGTCAAAAGATCGACTGGCACTCCGAGCAGCGTTTCGAGCGCATCATGCAATCCGCCGAGATCGAGAAGCGTAACACCGGGAGGCGCATCGACAAGGATGTCGATATCGCTGCCATCGACGTCACGCCCTTCGGCCACCGATCCGAAGATACGCGGATTGGTGACCCGAAAGCGATCCGCGAGCGCGATGACCGAAAGTCGGTGATTTTTCAGAGCAGCGGCAGGCGACATCCCCTAGCAATAGGCAATCGGCGATGCCCCGGCAAGTTCGCGCTAAATCTCCACCACGATCTTTCCGAAATGGGTATTCGATTCCTGATGGCGGAACGCATCGCCAAGGCTTGCCAGCGGAAACGCCTTGTCGAGCACGGGCTTTAATCCCCACACATCGATCGCGGCAATCATGTCGAGTTGCTGTTGGCGGCTGCCGACGGTCAGCCCCTGCACCCGAAGCTGTTTGGCCATCAGCATGACGGTCGAAACAGGCCCGGCATAGCCCGCTAGGATGCCGATCACGGCCACATGGCCGCCGTTGCGCGTCGCGATCATCGATTGATCGAGCGTGCCCGCGCCACCGATTTCGACGACATGATCGACCCCGCGGCCTTTGGTGAGTTCGAGCGCCTTCACCCCCCAGGCCTGCGTCTCCTTGTAGTTGATCAGGTGATCGGCGCCCATCGCCTTCAATCGTTCGAGCTTTGCGCCGCTCGATGACGTCGCGATCACGGTGCAGCCCATCGCCTTGGCTATTTGCAATGCAAAGATCGACACGCCGCCTGTCCCTTGCACCAGCACAGTCGCGCCCGGCTTGATGCCACCATCGACCACCAGCGCGCGCCACGCGGTCAGGCCTGCACAGGTGAGCGTTGCGGCCTCAGCGGCGTTGTAGCCTTTTGGCGCAGGCGTGAACCATGTGACAGGCGCAGTGACTGCCTCACGCGCATAGCCGTCGATCCCGTCTCCCGGCACGCGGGTGAACGCCGTTGCTGGCGGAGTGCCATCGAGCCAATCGGGAAAGAAGGTCGAAACAACGGGATCGCCGGTCTTGAAGCCGGTCACGCCATCGCCAACCGCTGTGACTTCGCCCGCCCCATCGGACATTGGAACACGCCCGTCGGCGCTCGGGATCATCCCTTTGACCACGGCATAGTCATGATAGTTGAGGCTCGATGCGCGCAGCCGGACCGTAATTTCCCCCGGGCCGGGTGCTGCTGCATCGGGCATGTCTTCGAACGTCAGGCTTTCGAGGGTGGCGGGATGGCGGCTGCGGATGGCTTTCATGAGTCTCTCCTGTTTCTGTGTGCTTATGCTCTTACCCGCTACACGCCGTCGAGTGCCAGAAGTGCGAAACTCGCGAGCCAATGTTCGCCTGCATAATCGCCTGCGATATGCGGCAGGCTGGCGGCGAGGTGCGCGGCAGCAGTTTCGTTCGCGAGTGTCGCAAGTTCGGTCGGCAAAACCTCTGCCATCGCGCGCCAGCACCACGCGCGGCTCAAATTAAGGCCATCGAGATGCGCGATTTTGCCGTCGCAGCGATCGCTGACGGTGGCGGGTACGAACAGGCTGGCAGGTTCGCGTGCGGCAAGCCGAGGCAGGAAGGCGGCGCACCACGCGGCGAACGCATCGCCTGACACCTGCCGCATCAGCATCGCCTCGATCAGCGTCGGCGAAAGGAACGCGTCGCCATCGGGTTCCCAGCCTTGCGCGTCGCGGTCCTTCCCGAACCAATTGTGCGCCTTGGCATGGATCGCGGCACTTAACGCGGCATCGCCGCCCCATTTGAGCGCGAGAACAGCGGCGAATGCCGTGTTCGAATGGACGCCTGCGCGGATCGGGTAGGTCATCCGCGCAAGATAATCGGTGAAGTGCGCGGCAATCGTCTCAGCCATCGGCGCGAGAGCTGCACCCAACGCCGGGTCAAACACTCCTGCCGCCTTGTGCAGTGTCAGAAACCAGCCCCAGCCATAAGGCCGCTCAAACGCGATCGATTCAGGGCGGAGAAGATAGGCGTGTTCAGCGTCTATCGCCTCAGATGTGAACAACGCAGCTGCCTGTTCGCGGACTGCTGCAGCCTCAGCCAACTCTGGATAGAGCGCGGCAATGCGGAACAACTGCCACCAGCCATGCACGCAGCTGTGCCAGTCGAAACTGCCATAAAACACCGGGTGCAGCGCGCGCGGCGGCAACACATCGGCATCGCTTGCCATCACATGGTCGAGCTTGTGGGGATATTCACAGGTCACATGGCCGAGCGTCAGCCGGGCAAAGCCCGCCGCCATGTCAGGCGTTAACCCGCTCATCGAAATGCCAGCAGCGCGATCAGCGCGAGATTGATTGCGAGCAATGGCAGCGCGGTGCCGATCTGCGCCTTGATCACGCCGTTCCGGTCTTTCAACTCGAGCAACGCCGCAGGCACCATGTTGAAATTGGCGGCCATCGGCGTCATCAGCGTGCCGCAAAACCCGCACAGCATCCCGATCGCGCAGACAATCGCCGGATCGCCGCCATAGGTTTTGATGAGCAGCGGGATGGCAATCGCGGCGGCCATCACCGGGAACGCGGCAAAGGCATTGCCCATGATCATCGTGAACAGCGCCATACCCAGCCCGAACGCGATGACAGCGCCAATCCGGCTGCCCTCAGGGATCGCACCGCCGATCAGGCTGCCCACCGCATCGCCGACGCCTGCCAGCGCGAACACCGCGCCAAGGCTCGCGAGCATCTGCGGCAGGATCGCGGCCCAGCCGACCGTGTCGATCAAGCGCCGCCCCTGATCGAGTGCGGCGAGCACCGGCGGGCGGAGCCACAACTGGCAAGCGATGAGGGCGAGGATCACCCCCAGCGCGAGCGAGATCAGCGTCACCTGCTTGGGATCGACCAGACCCGGCACCGCCTTGAAAAACCATGTCCCGAACAAGGCAGCCGCAGGAATGATCACCGCAGGCAGAAAAATGCGATTGCCGAGCCGCTGCGCATGCGCGGTGCGCGCAGTGCCATCGTCAGCCACAGCGCCCTTACGCATCCGCCCCAGCCCTGCAATCCCGACCAGCCCCAGCGCGAGCAGGCCATTGCCAAAATCACCCAATTGATCGCCTGCCGCCATGCTGACCGCAATCAGTCCCCAGAATGCGGCATTGGCGTAGTTCCCAGCCCGCGCCGTCCGCCACACAAAGCCTGCAAACACCAAAGCGGCAAAGCCATAGAGATGCGGCAGCCCGATCATGCCGCACGCCGCCGGTCGAACCGCCACAGCCGGAAAGCGTGAATCGCAAACGCGGCAATTGCGGTCGGGATCGCCCAGACCGAGAGTTCGAGCGGCTCAAGGATGATGCCATAGCCTTCGAGCACGCCCTTCATCAGCAGGATCGAGCCAATCGCGATGAAGATATCTTCGCCGAAAAACAGCCCGACATTGTCAGTCGCGGCGGACATCGCCTTTACCTCTTCGCGGCGGTCCTCATTTGCGTCTGGCTCGGCGGCCTCGGCCATTGGTGCAACCAAAGGCCGGACGGTTTGCGCATGGCCCGCAATCGAGGTCAGCCCCAAAGCTGATGTGATCTGCCGGAACACCAGATAGCCGATCAGCAACCGGCCCGGCCTTGCTCCCTTCATCCGCCCGATCAGCCGCCGTGCCTGTTCTTGCAAGCCATACGCCTCAAGCAACCCGATCACCGGCAACACAATCCAGATCACGCTGATATAGCGTGCATCGTTGAACGCTTTCCCGAACGCCGCGATGATCGCAACCGGGTCAAGACCCGCCGCAAGCCCTGTCACCAGCGCCGAGACCGCGACGACAAGCAGCGGATTGAACCGCAGCATGAACCCCGCAACGATCACCAATATGCCTGCGAGCACGAGCATGTGCGGTCCCCCTGCGGCCCGGCATAACAGCGCGGACCGGGTGGCGAAAGCGGCTTACGCGGGACCGCGCCTTGGCCTATGCTCTGTGACCATGAAGGGTTTTTTCAAGGCACTAGTGTTGGCCTCGACGTTGGCGAGCGCGTCATCGGCGCAGGTTCCGCAGCCCGATCCCTTTGCGCAACTCCGTGCGGCCTACGCCAAACGCGATGCACAGGCCGCAGCCGCAGCCTACACACCCGATGCGGAAGTTATCTACCGCTACGCCGGAACGCCCGAAGAGCGCCACAAAGGCCGCGACGCCATCGCGCGATCATTCCAGTCGTTGCTCGATCAGATCGACCCTGCCGACAAGATCGACCTCAATTTCAGGGTAACACAACGCAGCGGTCCGCAGGTGCAGGGGGTTTATCGGCTCAGCTATGGCTATGGAAAAGTCTCTGAAGGCCGGTTCGATGTGACGCTTTCGTCAGACGGGCGCTTTGCCTCGGATCTGAGTCTTGATGCCCCGCGCGATGCGTTCGAGGAAGCGGCGGGGCCGGTGATGCTCGCCGTCGATGATGAGACGCTCGACCGCAGCTTTTATTCACGGATGGCGGGACGTTACCGGCTGCCCGATGGGTGCATTCTGATCGTAACGCGATCGATCGTAAGGTTGTTTGTGCGCAACAGCTGCACCAATGAATGGCGTGGGCTGGCGCGGGTTTCGGGGCGCGAGTGGACTGCCGGAAGCACAATTTTGCCCGATGGTGTTGCCGCCACTTATCGCTTTGCGGCGTTTGCAGAGGACGCCAGCCCCTTGGTTTCAATTACAACCCCAAAAGGCGAAACCATAGCTGCGCGTGCCGATGCCTATCGCACCAAGGCGATCAGCTTTGCCTCGGCTGACGGCACGAAGCTGACAGGAACGCTGTATGTGCCAACAGGATCGACGCAACGACGCCCAGCATCGGTGATGTTGCATGGATCGGGGCCGCAGGATCGTGATGGCTATGCCTCGATCATAGCAGTGCTTGCCGATCAGCTTGCCGAGTCGGGGCGTGTCGTGCTGGCCTATGACAAGCGCGGATCGGGCGGATCGGGCGGCAATGGTGTCCGCGCCGGGTTCGACACGTTGGGGGCCGATGCGCGCGCGGCGATGGCGTTTCTTGCTGGGCGCCCCGAAGTCGATCCGGCGCATATCGGGCTTGCCGGATCGAGCCAGGCCGGCTGGGTCGCGGCCAAGGCCATTGCCGATGGCGCAAAACCCGCCGACGTTCTGCTGTTGGGCGCTGCGGGTGCGGCGATGACCGTTGCCGAACAGAATCTCTACAACACGCAAGTCCGGATGCAGTGCGCGGGCAACCCGATCGCCGACATTGCGCTGGCGCTTGAACAGCAGGCGGCATTCTTCGCGTTCCTCCGCGATCCGGCCAAGGCATCGCAGCTCGATAGCCTCACGGCGCGCGCGCGATTGCGGCCCGGTTTGTCCGACTGGCTATTCCCCGATTCGGCCAGCACCGACCGGACGGCAGGAGCGTGGTATGTCGTGCTCGATCCGGCGTTCGATCCACTGCCGGTCTGGAAAACCTATCGTGGGCGCACGCTATTCTTGTTTTCCGAGTTCGACGATTCGACACCAACCGCCGAGGCCGTGAAGCGGCTTCGAAGGATTGGGGTCAAAACCGCCACGCTAGCCAAAGCGCAACATCTGGGGTTGGCGACGACCGACATGTGCAGCAGTGAGCTTGGCAAGTTGGTGAAATTTGCGCCGCCGCTGATGCCCGCCATTTCCCGCTTTGCCAAAGGACACACATGATCCGCGATACCGATATTCAACTTGCCAA
>JANOQL010000491.1:0-2278 GCA_031414835.1 Sphingomonadales bacterium
TCGACCTCTGGTTCGGCCAATTCCAATATGTCATCGACTAGCCGCTGAGCGCGAGACGGTTCGGCCGAGTTACCTTGCCAGCTCAAATGAAAAGGGCGAAGCACCACCTGCCGCGGGTCGGCGGTCAGCCTGAGTTCGTGAATGTTGAGCAAGCTCCCGGATGTGTTGCCCCCATTGTTCATCGTTTGCTACGTCCCATTCGTTGTGTCCGGCCAACCGCATAGAGCCGTGGTAGGCAAGTTGAAACGCTACAATCGATTCAGCGCCGCGGTTTTCGTTTACGCCTTGCCTTGTTATGCCGTCGCGGCATGTGCCAGTAGTGATATCGGCAAGTGCAATTCCGCGATCGTTACCGCCATGAAACCAGTTAATTGCCAATCGCGCGTGGTGATTCCATTCAGGTGAAGGCACAATTTCATTGCCAGTCGCGCATGCGTCGATCGACGACCACGCTTCGAGCGGCTGCTGATCATATGGTAGGACATCATAGTCTTTGCCGAAACTGTCGGAACCAACCGGGCGGAACAGTCCTCGCTCACTGGTCTGCAACGTGTTGATCCAGCGCAACGCATCGGCACCGGCATCGACCCAGTGCTTGTTACCAATCAGATGTCCAGCTCGCAAAAGGGCTTCGGGTAATCGTGGATTATCATAGCCAACTACGGTTTCAAACCACGCCCAGTCAGGCCGGGTGGATGTTTCGAGCAATTTGAAAAGCACTTCGCCTGCATTTTCCAGAACTGTTCGGGCGATCGCATTCGAAGGCTCGCTTTCCAGGAGGAGTGCGGCGCCAAGTGCTGCAAAGGCGATGGCACGTGGCGATCCGAACGATGAGGCAAGATCGGCAGAACGCAAAAACCAGTCACGACCCCATGTGCGGATTTCAGGAAGCCGTGCATATCGCGCGCAATGTCCGAAACACCATATCGCGCGGCCGTTGGAATCCTCGGATCCTTCGTCTTCTAGCCATGTCCGGTCAAAAGCCATGAAGTTGCGCAGACGGCCATTGTCTGAATTGTGGCAATGCTGGATGAACGAACACAGCGTCAGCATTACCCTATAGTGGTGAGCGTCACTGACGTTTCCAACGAGGTTCATCAGCATGAGAGCGCGCACATTGTCATCGAGACAATAGCCATGGTCGCGGTCCGGGATCAGACCCTTGCTATGCTGCAACATGCCAGTGCCATCGATCATCGCAAAGAATCCCGCCATCCCAGGCACCGACCGCATCCGGTCCGGGCGAAGCGATTGTGACGGCTGCGGTACGGTCGTCGCGATCATCGCATCAACATTCTTGATGAACTCGGGCCAGATCGTGCGACGCCCTCGCAGATAAGCGCGCTGTTGCAGCGCAGCCAGCTTGGGAGGATTGTCGAGCAGATCGCAAATGCTCTCGGCCAGGGCACGGCTATCACCAACCGGAAATATCAGCCCGCATTCGTTGGCCAACAGCTCTTGGGCGTGAAGATATGGCGTTGAAACGACGGCTTTGCCAAGCGCAACCGCGTAGCTCAGCGTTCCAGAAGTGCTCTGCTGAAGATTGGGGTAAGGCGTTAAATATATCTGACATTGGCTCAATTCGCTCAGCAGTTCGTCTATGCTGAGAAACCTGTTCACCCATTCGACGTTGTCTGTGAGACCCAATCTCACAATCTGCTGTTCGAGTTTCGCGCGATACGCTTCGCCGTCTCTTGCCATAACAACAGGGTGCGTGGCCCCGAGAATGCGATACCTGATGTCAGGATGCGAGAGCTTTATCGTCGCCAGCGCGTCGAGGGCGGTTTCCAGACCCTTTCCTGGTCCAATCAACCCGAACGTTGCAAGTGTGATCGGATGCGCATCTTTTGCCGACCGATTTGAAAACGGACGATCCGGTGCGCCGTGTTCGATAAGCGCTATGCGATCATGCGACGCGCCGTACGTCCGGACGAGCGTCGCACGCCCATTTTCTGACATCACCATCATCTGCGATGCGAGCGCGACCAGCCTTTGCATGATTCTGGCCTGGTTTGCCGAAGGATCGGCAAGGATCGTGTGGAACGTGATGATGAGCGGGGCCGCAAGCCGTTCGGCAAAATCCAAAACCCATTCACCGTCAAGACCGCCAAAAATGCCGAATTCGTGCTGAATCCAAACGGCGTCATATTGCGCAGTGTTGAGGTTTCGTGCGCATTCGCGGTAACTCTCCAGATCGTTCTCGACCATCTGGAGGCGCGCACCCGAAACTTCTGAATCGCGGACGATCGCAACGTGATCGAAAGCATGAACGCTTTTG
>JANOQL010000492.1:0-9328 GCA_031414835.1 Sphingomonadales bacterium
GGTGGAGGAGATTGTGCCTGTTGGATCGCTCGATCCCGACGGCATCCATCTGCCCGGCGTCTACGTCCAGCGGATGATCGTCGGCGCGCCCTATGACAAGAAGATCGAATTCCGCACGGTGCGGCAAAGGGAGGCGGCTTGACTTAGTCAACTTATTTGACTAACTCACGGTTATGGCCACAGTCACCATCCACGAAGCGAAAACGCATTTGTCCCGGCTCATCAAAGATGTTCTTGCCGGGAAGGAAGTGACGATTACCCAAGGCCGCACCGGTGAAAAGCTGGTAACGCTGATTCCGGCAACGCCCAATTTGAAACCAAAGCGCATCCCGGGATGGCTGGCCCATCAAAAGCCGCCTGGAAGCAAAGGCATCCTTGACCAAGGGTTCTGGGATCCTCTTTCCGAAGAGGAAATGGGTCTGGGACCGGACCCGCTGCTCGATCCAAGATAATGCGGTTGTTGCTCGATACCCACACATTACTGTGGTTGGCACACGAACCGGAAAATCTAAGCAGCGCCGTAATTGACGCCATCACGAGCGGCGATCATGAAATATTGGTCAGTGCAGTATCTGCGATGGAAATCGCGACCAAGCAGCGAAATGGAAAGCTAGAGTATCAATCGCAGCTTGCAACGCATTTCATTCGAGAGGTGACGGCGCAAGGTTTCGTGCCGCTGTCAATAAGCTGTGCGCATATGGCGTGGGCGGGTAACATTGCATCGCGGCAGAAAGACCCTTGGGACCGCATTCTCGCAGCGCAGGCCGTTACCGAAGAGCTGACATTGGCGACTGTTGACAGGTTCTTCGTCGAAATCGATGTAGCAACATACTGGTAAGGATGTGATGACTGACACGATCACCAAAGGTTGGACCCGCGATCAAATGGCTGAGCGCGCCGCGCAGGAATTGCGTGACGGCTATTATGTCAATCTCGGCATCGGCATCCCGACGCTGGTGGCCAACCACATTCCGCCGGGCGTCAACGTGACGCTTCAATCCGAAAACGGGATGCTCGGCATCGGCCCGTTTCCCTTTGAGGGTGAAGAGGACGCAGACCTGATCAATGCGGGCAAGCAGACGATCAGCGAGCTGCCGCAATCGGCCTATTTCGATTCTGCTGCCAGCTTTGCGATGATCCGCGGCGGGCATATCGATCTGACGGTGCTCGGCGCGATGGAAGTCTCAGAAAATGGCGATATCGCCAACTGGATGATCCCCGGAAAAATGATCAAGGGCATGGGCGGCGCGATGGATCTGGTCGCAGGCGTGAAGAAGATCATCGTGGTGATGGAGCACGCCGCCAAGGATGGCAGCCCGAAGTTCATCCCGGAATGCACACTGCCACTGACCGGGAAAGGCGTTGTCGATATGATCGTGACCGATTTGTGCGTCTTTCAGCGTCCGGATCACAAATCGCCGTTCCGGCTGGTCGAGATGGCGCCTGGCGTGACTGGCGAAGACGTGGCGGCACAGACCACTGCCCATTTCGTCCGCTGACTCCGGCAAAACAAAGGGCCGCACGTTGCCGGACGGCCCTTGAAGTTGGTGTCTTTCAAATGCGATCAGATTTTGTCGCCGAGCGCGCCTTTGACACCGCCTTTAAGGTTCTGTCCTTCGCCCTTGCGTTCTTGCATTTCGCCTTCGGCGCGAAGCCGCTCGTTTTCGGTCAGCTTGCCGGCAGCCTGCTTGATGTTGCCGATGGCTTCGTTTGCAAGACCCTTGGCCTTGTCGGTCATTTCGCCCATGGAAGTGCCTTTCAAATTCGGGTGTCGCGTGATGCGGCACCAGCACGGTAAACGTGATCGAAGCCTGCCTGTTCCTGGCCATGCGACAACAAGATGGAATGCCTCGATGAGCGAAACTGTGAATATGGCGGACCGGAATTATTCGAACTGGTCGCGGCCGCCCTGGCTTGTGATGACTGCGCTGCGCATCGCATTCGAAAACCGGAATGTTTGCCTATGATTCGGCGGATCGGAATGGCGCTGATTGCTGCGGCCGTATTGGGCATTGCAGGCTGGTTTGGCTTTCAATCTTTTTCGGGTCGTTCTGCCGACGGCATCCCCGATGTTCGCAAAGAGTGGCAGGGCCGGATCGATTATCGCACGCTCGACCGGCAATTGTTGGCAGTATCGCAGCGGCCCGAAATGGCAGGACTGGCCGTTGCGGTTGTCGAAGACGGCGAGATGCGTTTTGTTCGCACCTATGGCGTCGTCGATCGATCGACAGGAGCGGCGGTGACGCCTGAGACGGTGTTTCGCTGGGCCTCAGTTTCCAAAACGGCGACGGGTGTGCTGGCCGCTAAACTGGCAAATGAAGGCAAACTCGATCTCGATCGGCCGATTGCCACCTGGCAAACCTCACTGCGTTTGCCGGGTGGCGCTGAATCGCGGCTGAGCATTGCCCAATTGCTCTCCCACCAGACCGGCCTGACCAAGAACGCCTTTGACGACAAGCTTGAAGGCGGGGAAAGCCCCGATGCGTTGCGCTTGCGACTGGCGAAGGTGTTGCTCCAGTGCATTCCGGGTACTTGCCACACATACCAGAATATCGCGTTCGATGCCGCGAGCGGAATCCTGGCACAGTCGGCGCAGCAGCCCTTTCCCCAAGCCGTCACTGACCGCTTTTTCGGTCCCTTAGGCATGGGAAGCGCGCGGTACGGCATGGCAGGTTTGACGGGCGCAAGAGACTGGGCACGTCCGCACGATCGGGGCGAAGTCCGGCCAGTCAAGGAGGCATATTGGCGCGTGCCTGCCGCTGCCGGGATCAGCAGCAACATCGTCGATTTTGCCAAATGGATGCAGGCGACCATGGGGCAGCGCCCCGATGTGCTGCCGATCCCGGTCTTGCAGCGTGCCCAGAACCAGCTGGTGGCCACGCCAAAGCTGTATAGCGGCGCACTGGCTGCGGCACTTTTAGATCCCGGCTATGGCCTCGGCTGGCGCAGTTTCTGCTATGACGGGCACAGGCTTGTCGGCCATTCGGGCGCACTTGCTGGTTACCGCGCGACGATGATCTTCGATCCGGTAACCCGCACCGGTGTCGTTGCGATGTGGAACAGCAATTGGGGCTTGCCCTTTCGCATTCCGTTCGCGGTATTCGACAGCTACCACAAGCGTGCCGGTTCGCGCTGGCTCGATCTGACAGATGTTCCCCTGCCCGACGCCGCACCGCTCTCCATTGCGCAACCACCAGAGAATTGAACCGACATGATTTACACGCTCATCACCGCCAACCGGAATTATTCGAGCTGGTCGCTGCGGCCCTGGTTCCTGATGACCGCGCTCGGGATTGGTTTTGAAGACCGGATCGAACCCTTCACCAAGCCCACAAACTATGAGGATTTTCGTGCCTTTTCCCCAACGGGTCAGGTGCCGGCGCTGTTGCACGAGGGGCGGACGATTTATGATTCGCTCGGAATCCTGCTTTACCTTGCAGACCGGCATGACGGGGTGTGGCCGACCGCTCCCGATGCGCGCGCCTGGGCGCAATGTGCGGTTGCCGAAATGCATGGCGGGTTTTCGGCGCTCCGCAACGATTGTACGATGAATGTCGGTGTCCGTGTCCGCCCCCGCCCGATGTCGGAACGGTTACAAGCCGATGTCGCGCGCATCCGCGAGCTGTTCGAAGATGGATTGGAACGCTTCGGCGGGCCGTGGCTGGCAGGGAATGCGATCAGCGCAGCGGATGCCTTTTTCGCCCCAGTCGCGTGGCGTATCCGCACTTATGGTCTCGATGTCGGCAAGGGGCAGGCGTGGGTCGATCACCTCATCGCGCACCCGGCGATGCAGCAATGGGAGGCTGAGGCACTCGCCGAGACTTGGCGAGAGGTGAGCCATGAGGACGATTTGCGCAGCTGCGGTGAAGTGATTGCCGATTATCGGGTAGCGTAGTGGCTACACCGCAGCGTCGCGCAAAATTGCGACGCCCGATTCTCGCTGCTTCTTCAAATCGGCCTTGAGCGCCGCCGGATCGCGCGCAATGACGAAACCGAAGCTGACGCCGCCTTCCTTGCCGATCGTGGCATGATGGAGCTTGTGCGCCTGCACCAGCCGCTTGGCATAGCCGCTTTTGGGCACCCAGCGGAAATAGCGCTGATGGACCAGTCCGTCATGCACCAGCGTATAGACAGCACCATAGAGCATGATGCCAAAGCCAATCGGAATCCCGGGAGCCCAAGCCGCATCGCCCATCAGCGGCGGGCTTGAAATCGCAAACATCGACATGCTCATGATGGCACCAACAATTGCGTAGAGATCGTTCTTTTCGAGCGTGTTGTTGTGCGGCTCATGATGATCGCGGTGCCATGCCCAGCCAAAGCCGTGCATCACATACTTATGGCTCCACCACGCCAAGCCTTCCATGCCAAGGAAGGTAACGAAGATGATGGCGAAGAAAGCGAACCAGGACATGCCGATAATATAGGGAGGCTTTGCGCGAACGTCCACGGAGGCGAGATTATCAAATCAGTGAGGCTTATCCCAACCCGCTCATGTCGAGCGAAGTCGAGACACCGCTTCGAGCGCAGCCGAGAAGCTTTTGGCTGCGCACAAGTGTCTCGGCTTCGCTCGACACTGCCCCTCGACTTCGCTCGGGGTGAGCGGGTATTGAGTAAGCAGAAAGGGGGCTGAATACCACGATGGACAGTTTCAACTTCCAACCAACGCTTGTGGGAGCGTTCCTCACCATGCGGCCCTTTGCCGAGGCTGATTTTGAGAAACTCTATGCCGTTGCCAGCGACCCCGAAATCTGGGCGCTGCATCCGGCGCGTGAGCGATACCAGAGGCCTGTGTTTCGCAGCTATATCGATGATGCGGTTGCGGATCGCGGGGGGATGGTGGCCATCGAAACGGCGTCCGGCACGATGTGCGGCTACTCGCGATACTCGCAGTCCAAGGTGGGAACTGACGACATCGAGATTGGCTGGACCTTCCTTGAGCGGCGGCTGTGGGGTGGCCAATACAACCGCGACATGAAGCGCGCGATGATCGCGCACGCGCTCGCCAGTTTCCCGCGCGTCATTTTCCGCGTCGGTGAGGATAATTTGCGGTCGCGCGCCGCGATGGAAAAGATCGGCGGTGTCCTGATACCTTGGGATGAAGTCGCCGATATGCTGGGCCGTAAGGTCCGCCATGTTGCCTATGCAATTGACCGGGAGGCCTTTGCGCGCTGGGGCTGATGCGCTAACGCCGCTGCATGGCCAGCAGACCCCGCACGCTTTACGAAAAAATCTGGGACGCGCATGTCGTCGACCGGCGCGATGCCAATGACCTTGGGGGCACCTGCCTGATCTGGATCGACCGGCATCTGGTGCACGAAGTGACCAGCCCGCAAGCGTTCGAAGGCTTGCGTGTGGCAGGGCGCACTGTGCGGCGGCCCGATCTGACGTTGGCAGTGCCCGATCACAATCTCCCGACGACCGCGCGGCGCGATGCGGCTGGCAACCGCATCCCGATTGCCGATCTCGAAAGTGCCGCGCAACTTGAGGCGCTCGAAGCCAATGCGCCTGCGTTCGGCATCCGGCTGATCAGCGATGCTGACCCCGAACAGGGGATCGTCCATGTTGTCGGCCCCGAACAGGGCTTCTCGCTTCCCGGCACGACGATCGTGTGCGGGGATAGCCATACCGCCTGTCATGGCGGGCTTGGCGCGCTCGCGTTCGGGATCGGGACGAGCGAGGTTGAACATGTGCTGGCAACGCAAACGCTACTGCTCAAGCAGTCGGCGTCGATGGAAGTGCGCGTTGAAGGCGAACTCGGGCCGGGGATCAGCGCCAAGGATCTGGTGCTCCATATTACCGGGCAATTGGGCGCTTCGGGCGGCACCGGACATGTCATCGAATATACCGGCGCTGCGATCCGCGCGCTGAGCCTCGAAGGCCGCCTGACCGTCAGCAACATGGCAATCGAACATGGCGCGCGCGCAGGCCTGATCGCGCCTGACGAGGTGACCTTCGCCTATCTCAAGGGCCGTCCGATGGCACCGCAGGGTGCCGATTGGGACGCGGCGGTGGCGTATTGGCGGACGCTCGCCACCGATCCGGGCGCGGTTTACGACAAGACGGTCGTGATCGACGCAGCGGCGATTGCACCATCGGTGACGTGGGGAACCAGCCCGGAAGACGTCGTGCCGATCACCGGCATCGTCCCCGATCCCGCGAGCTTTGCCGATCCATCGAAGCGAGAGGCGGCGGCGAAGAGTCTCGCCTATATGGGCCTCGAACCTGGCACGCCAATGCGCGAGGTTGAAGTGCAGAACATCTTCATCGGCAGCTGCACCAACAGCCGGATCGAAGACCTCCGCGCCGCCGCCGCCGTGCTCAAGGGACGAAAGAAGGCCGATGGCGTCAAATGGGCCATAGTCGTCCCCGGATCAGGCTTGGTGAAACGCCAAGCCGAAGCTGAAGGGCTCGACCGCATCTTTACAGACGCCGGCCTCGAATGGCGCGAACCCGGTTGTTCGGCGTGCCTGGGCATGAACCCCGACAAGGTGCCGCCGGGAGAACGCGCAGCCTCAACGAGCAACCGCAACTTCATGGGCCGCCAAGGCCCGGGCGCGAGGACGCACCTCGTGTCCCCCGCCATGGCTGCAGCGGCGGCAGTAACTGGGCGATTGACCGATGTGCGGGAACTTGATGTCTGAGCATATCCAATTGACATATCCCAATGTTGCGCTAGAATTCGATCATGACTGCAGTATCGAAATCCCAGCGCACTGTTGCGCTGTTCCGGTCCAACCGAAGCCAGGCGGTGCGCATTCCGAAGGATTTTGAGTTTCCGTCAGGGATGACGCGGGTGGTCATCCGCAAGGAAGGTGATGCCATCGTGATCGAACCTGCCAAGAATTTCTGGAAGGATTTTTTCGATCGAGGGCCCGATCTCGATTTCCCCGAGCGCGGTGATCAGGGAGTCTATGAAGAGCGCGAATCGTTTGACGATTGAGGCGATGCTCGATGCAAATCTGTGCATCCGTGTTCTCCGTGACCGCCCAACGCAGATTCGGGAGCGCTTCGAGCGCGAATCGGAAATGCTGTGCATTTCGACCATTGTCCTTCACGAGCTTCGATACGGTGCCCAACGTTCACAGCGCCCAGTCTATCAGCATGAACTGATCAAAGGCTTCGCCGCGAACATCGCTATCCTCGATTTCAACCGCGAAGCAGCAGCTCATGCTGCCGAGATCAAGGCTAAACTTGCCGCCGCTGGCAATCTGATTGGGCCGAACGACTTGCTCATCGCTGGTCACGCGCGGAGCCTCGGCGTGAAACTGATCACCGGCAACTTGCGCGAATTCCAGCGCGTCGAAGGGCTGCGCTGTGAGGATTGGCTCGCGGCCTGACTCTCACTGTCCCTTCAGCTCGAACCCGCTCGCGCTGAGCACCAGATTCTTCGCATCGATCCCCAGTGTCGTTTTGGACAGATCAGCGATGCTCGTCTGGAAATCGCGCAGCGCCTGCGGGCCGCCGCTCTTGGCTGTGGCGTAGAGCGTCACCACAAACCCGGTGTAGAGCACCAGCCCGTCGGACGCGGTCTGGCGTTCGGCGCTTGTCATCGCCTGCACCTTGGGATCGAGGCTGAGCATCAGCGCCATCTGATTGCGCGCGGCTTTCATGTGCGATGCTGGTGAATCGCTTTCATCGCCCTGCGCAGCACTCCCCAAAATCCCGAGAAACCCGACCAAAGTGTCGGCCAGATTGTTGGTCGACATGCCATATTTGCGATATTCGGGTTCGAGCAGCGTGAACATATTCTGCGTATTGGTCATCGTTTCGAAGAACGTCCCGACGAACTCGTTGCCCTTTTTCAACTCACCGATGAAATTCGCGGTGATCTGGCGGCGCAGCGGCTGCGAGGGCGTGAAGCTGTAGGCTTGGGGTGTCACCGCGCTGCCCTGCGGCAATTTTGCGCCCTGACTCATCAATCCGGCGAAATTCGAGAAGCCGAATTGCGTGGCAGGCGCGTTGTTGACGATCGCTGGCGGGGCCGTGCCGACCGATTGCGATGGCTGCGGCCTGGGCTTGGCAAATCGCTGGACATTCGCTTTGGCCACGCCCGCAAACTGCCCTTGCGGGTATCGCGCGAGATAGTCGCGATACCCCTCTTCGCTGTTCGCCGAAACGGTGCCCTGCCAGTAGAGCGCCTCAGCAGTTTCGCGGCTGACCGTTGGTGCGATCTGCGGTTGCACCGGTCCGGCTGCGACCTGTGTCTTTGCCTGCCCGTTGGGCGGCGTGAAATAAAACGCCTCACCCGACAGCGAGCCGTAAGTGAACGGCTCTTGCGCGCGACCTGTTTTGGCAAGCACATCGTCGCGCACCGCGCGGAACAACAGGCTGATTTCAAGCCCCGGCTGCGTCACGCGCTTGGCCATCGCTTCGGCAAACGGGCTGTTCGCGCCTTCGCCATCTGCGGCGGTCGCGCCAGCCTTGGCCGCATAAACGACGAGCGTTTCGCCTTCGGGTTCGACTGCGGCCAGCCCGCGCCCGACCGCACGGTTGCGCAATGTCCGTTGCATCGACGCAAGGAACGGATTGTTGCGGCAGGCATCGAGCACCACGATCCGCATCCGCGCGCCTTCACCCATCAGCAGCAGCGTATCGAGCCGCGTCGCCTCAATCTCCAGATCGCGATCACGCGCCAGCCGCGCATCGACGGGGATCAGATAGTTTTGCCCGCCTGCCTCGATGCCGTGCCCCGCATAGTAGATGAGCGCGACATCGGCACCCTGTGCCCGATCCCCGAACGCTTGCAGCGCGGTTTCGAGGGCGTTCTTGCTGAGATCGACTTTGACATCGACCGAATCGAACCCGGCGCGTTTCAGCGATGCCGCGATCAATCGTGCATCGGCTGGCGGATTTTTGAGGCTGGTGGCGTTGGCATAGGTTCCGTTGGCGATCACCAATGCGACTCGCTTGGCAAAAGCGGCAGAGGGCATGGCCAAAGCCATTGCCAGCAAAAGACAAATCCGCGCGACCCGCTGCATGCCTGCTACTCCCCATACTCACGCCGCGCGCAGACTAGCGCAACTGGCGGCGCACGCATAGGCTTGCAGAGTTCACGCGGGCTTGTCAGTGATCTGGCGCATGACGATTGCACAAATCCTTGTCCGCCTGCCCGCCGCCGATCTTTCGGGCGGTGAACTCACCCATCTCAAGCCGACGCCGGTCAACCCGGTACGCGCCGCCGAACAACATGCCGAATATCGTGAAACGCTGGGGAGGCATGCGCCCGTCACCATATTATCGGCGATCGAAGGCCAGCCGGATTCGGTGTTTGTCGAAGATGCCTTGCTCGCGTTGCCAAAGACGTTTGTGCTCTTGCGGTCGGGTG
>JANOQL010000493.1:0-8099 GCA_031414835.1 Sphingomonadales bacterium
ATTGGGCGGGACCACGATCGTCGCCGATGCCGGATCGATGCAGCTGGGGCGCGGCGAAACGATTGCCGATACCGCGCGGGTGCTGTCATCCTATGTCGATGCGATCATGATCCGCACCGACGATCATTCCAAGATCGAGGAACTTGCGGCCTATGCGACGGTGCCGGTGATCAACGGGCTGACAGACCTGTCGCACCCGAGCCAGATCATGGCCGATCTGCTGACGGTGCAGGAAAGCGGGCGGGCGCTGGCTGGATCGACCTGGGCATGGCTTGGCGATGGCAATAACGTCGCCAATTCGATCGTCGAAGCCGCCGGACTGATCGGCTTTTCGGTCCGGCTCGGCTGCCCGCAAGGCTATGCGCCCGACGCGGCGTTCGTCGCCGAGGCGCAGGCGCGCGGGGCTGAGATCGTCATCGTCGAAGATGCGTCTGCGGCGGTCGCCAACGCCGATGTCGTCGTCACCGACACTTGGGTGTCGATGGGGCAGGAGCATGTCCACAACAAGATGGCGGCCATGATACCGTATCAGGTCAATGACGCGCTGATGGCCAAAGCCGCACCCGCAGCCGCCTTCCTCCACTGCCTGCCCGCGCATCGCGGCGAGGAAGTGACCGACAGCGTGATCGACGGTCCGCAATCACTGATCTGGGCCGAAGCCGAAAACCGGCTTCATGCACAGAAGTCGATCCTGCTCTGGGCGTTCGGGCTGATCGGATGAGCTGTTTCTTGAGTTTCGTTGCCTTGCAGGATGAACCCGGACTTCTTACCGTTGCACCGTGACCAACCAGAAATCTGCCCAAAAGTCAGAAACGACCACACCGCCTAAAATCGAGGTCGGGCTCGGAAGGCGGGACACCGCATTGATGTTTTCCACGTTTCACGAGTGGGCTGACGAGCTTGATTCGGTTTATGACGATCTTACCGACAATAAGGCTGCTCAGGCCAGTCGCAATGACTGACGCCCCCATCATCGACCGCGCACTCGGATTCATCATTCCAAGCCGTAATGCCCGTGGGCGGATCGTGCGGATCGGGCCGGTGCTTGAGGAGATCCTCGGCGCGCATGGCTATCCGCCGGTGATCGAGGCGCTGCTCGCCGAGGCGCTGGCGGTGACGGCGTTGCTCGGCGCGATGCTCAAGGACAATCAGGGCCAGCTGACGATGCAGGCGCAGACGCAGGGCGGGCCGATCGCGCTGATGGTGTGCGATTACTCCGCAGGTCAGCTACGCGGCTATGTTCAGCACGACGCCGAACGCATTGCCGCGCTTCCCAAAGACCCCGATCTCCCCGCCTTGTTCGGCGAGGGGTATCTGGCGATCACTTTCGATCAGGCGGCAACCAAAGAGCGGTATCAGGGGATCGTGCCGCTCGAAGGCGCGACGATTGCCGCCGCAGTCGAAAGCTATTTCTTCCAGTCCGAACAAATCCCGAGCCTCGTCCGCGTCGCGGTCGAAGGCGATGTGGCAGGCGCGATGCTGCTCCAGCATCTCCCCGATGGCGAAGATGGCCGCGACCGCATCCACACCCGGCTCGATCATCCTGAGTGGGAGCATGTCGCGATCATGGGCGGCTCGATCAGCGACGCCGAACTGACCGATCCCGCGCTGCCGTTCGAAACAATCCTGTGGCGGCTGTTCAGCGAAGAGGATGAGGTGCGCACGCTCGATGGCATTGGGCTCTCCAAAGGCTGCCGCTGCGATCCAGCGCACATCCGAAAAGTGTTGTCGCAATTCCCCGAGGATGAACGTCAGGCGATGCAGGGCGAAGATGGCATCATCCGCGTCGATTGCGCGTTCTGCGCCAAGAGTTTCCCAGTTCCGCCTGCCCACTGACCCGCAGTTGCATTGCTGAGCGATTCGCCGTAACGGCGCGCGCTTGCTCGTCATGGTCATCCCTGGAGGCGTGGCGGCATAGATGAAACAATGGAGACTATTATGAGCGATCAGCTGACTTTGTCGGCCGAACGCCGCGAGCGGGCAGGCAAGGGAGCCTCCCGTCATTTGCGTCGTGAAGGCCGTGTGCCCGCCGTGATTTACGGCAACAACGAATCCCCCGAAGGCGTCCATGTCGAGGAAAAGCTCCTCATGAAGGCGCTGATGACGGGCCATTTTTTCAACAGCATCGTCCAGATCGAAGTCGGCGGCACCAGCATCCGCACTTTGCCTAAGGACGTGCAGTTCCACCCGGTCAGCGATCGTCCGCTGCACGCCGATTTTCTGCGCGTGTCCGAACATGCCGAAATTGGCGTCAATGTTCCGGTGCGCTTTGCCGATGAAGAAACGTCGCCCGGCATGAAGCGCGGCGCGGTGCTCAACATCGTCCGCCACGAACTCGAGCTGATTTGCGACGCCGCTTATATTCCTGACGAGATCGCGGTTTCGTTGAACGGCCTCGACATCGGCGACTCAATCCACATTTCGGCAGTCACGCTGCCCTCCGGATCGAAGAGCGCGATTACCGACCGCGATTTCACGATTGCGACGCTGGTCGCCCCATCGGCGCTCAAGTCGGACGAAGGCGATACTGCCAAGGCTGAAGTCGAGGCAGAGAGCGAGTAACGCCCCTCTCCCTGGCGCGTCGCGCCTGTCCCTCTCCCGCAAGGGGAGAGGGATTTATAGCACAGCCGCATTGAAATTGATGCCAACCTCCCCTCTCCCCTTGCGGGAGAGGGTCGACTTGCCGCAGGCAAGCGGGGAGAGGGGTAAACCAAAGTGCAAATCTGGGCAGGCCTCGGCAATCCGGGCGCGTCATACGCGATGCACCGCCACAATGTGGGGTTCATGGCCGCAGACGTGATCGCCGCCGAATATAGCTTTCCGCCCTTCAAGGCGCGGTTTCAGGGTCTCGCCAGCGAAGGCCGGATCGCCACTGCCAAAGTGCTGCTCCTCAAGCCGCAAACCTTCATGAACGACAGCGGCCGCAGCATTCGCTCAGCACTTGATTTCTACAAAGCCGAATCCGAGGCCGTTACTGTCTTCTACGACGAACTCGATCTTGACCCCTTCCGTGTCAAAGTGAAGCGCGGCGGCGGGGCGGCAGGGCATAACGGCATCCGCTCAACGATTGCGCATATCGGGCCAGACTTCCGCCGCATCCGCCTCGGCATCGGCCATCCGGGGCATAAGGATCAGGTCACGCCCTATGTCCTCGGCAATTACGCCAAGGCAGAGATCGACGATCTGACGCATATGCTCGGTGCCGTAGCAGCAGAGGCGAAATGGCTGGCGCAAGACGATGATGTCCGCTTCATGAGCGATGTGGCGCTCAGACTACAGAAAGACTGATCATGGGTTTCAAATGCGGGATTGTCGGGCTGCCCAATGTCGGCAAATCGACATTGTTCAATGCGCTGACCGAAACGGCGGCGGCGCAGGCGGCCAATTATCCGTTCTGCACGATCGAGCCCAATGTCGGCAACGTCGCGGTGCCCGATGAACGGTTGCAGGCGATTGCCAAGATTGGCGGCAGTGCCAAGATCATCGAAACGCAGCTTGGCTTTGTCGATATTGCAGGCCTCGTGCGCGGGGCGAGCAAGGGCGAAGGGCTGGGCAACCAGTTCCTCGGCAATATCCGCGAAACAGACGCCATCGTCCATGTGCTGCGCTGTTTTGTCGATGACGACATCCAGCATGTCGATAACAGGATCGATCCGATTTCAGACGCCGAAACGGTCGAAACCGAGCTGATGCTCGCCGATCTCGAAAGCCTCGAAAAGCGCGTCCCCAATCTGCAAAAGAAAGCCGCGCAAGGTGACAAGGATGCCAAGGCCGCTGCCGCTGTTCTCGGCAAGGCGCTCGATCTGTTGCGCGAAGGCCAGCCCGCGCGGCTGGTTCGGCCCGCCGACCCTGAAGAGGCACGGCACCTGGCGCTGGCGCAACTGATCACCGCCAAGCCGGTGCTTTATGTCTGCAATGTCGAAGAAGCATCGGCCGCAAACGGCAATGCGCTATCGGCCAAAGTGTTCGAAAAGGCAAAGACCGAAGGCGCCGAAGCGGTGGTCGTGTCCGCTGCGATCGAGGCCGAAATCGCCACAATGGACCCCGCCGACCGCACCGAATTCCTGTCCGATCTCGGCCTCACCGAAACCGGGCTGACGCGCGTCATCCGTGCAGGATACGAGCTGCTTCACCTCATCACTTTCTTCACCGTCGGCCCCAAAGAAGCGCGCGCGTGGACTGTGTTCAAGGGGGCCAAGGCTCCACAGGCGGCGGGCGCGATCCATACCGATTTCGAAAAGGGCTTCATCCGCGCCGAAACGATGGCCTATGCCGACTACGTCCAGTTCAGCGGCGAGGCCGGCGCGCGCGAGGCAGGCAAATGGCGCTCCGAAGGCAAGGAGTATGACGTCAAGGATGGCGACATCATGCTGTTCCGGTTCAATGTGTGAAATGAAGGCTCATGGCGTTTTGATCCTGTGTCGATTCTGCTAGCGTGGTCGGATGCTTCGCCGCTTCTTCCTGACATTGCTGATTGCGTGCCTCGCCACGACTGCCGTTGCGATGCCGCTGGCTCCAGCGGCTACCCACACTGCGCCGGTCAGCGCGTGCCATGATGAACCTTCGGCACCCGATCGCCAGGGTGATGATCGCCAGCGCAGCGCGGTGCATGGATGCATCGGATGCATTGCCCCGGCAGCGTCAGCGGTGGCATCCCCGGCACCGATAAGGCCATCTGCAATCGCGTTCCGGGCATTGTTCCCCGACATCCTCGCATCGCTGCATAGCGGCCCCGACACACCCCCTCCGCGATCTGTTTGAAACACGCGTCGCATTGCGACGTTTGGCCTAATACAGATAAGGACAATCAAATGACCCGGATTTCAATTCTGGCGGCAAGCCTTGCCGCCACGCTGGCCGTGCCGCTTTCGGCGCAGGAGCACGACCATGCGGCAATGGAGCACGATAATAGCCCGATAACAGGAACGCCGATACGTTCCGATCCAGCCGAAGGCTCTGGCACCTCTCGCCTTCCCGGCAACGAAGGCGGTATGCACGGTCTGATGACGATGTCGGGAGACTGGCATCTGATGGCGCATGGCTATGTGTGGGGTGTCTATACCGACCAGACCGGCCCGCGCGGCGATGACAAGGCCTATGTCCAGTCGATGGCAATGCTGAGCGGCGAACGCGAAACCGGATGGGGGCGCATCCAATTAAAATCGATGCTGAGCCTTGAGCCGCTGATGAAGAATAGCGGCTATCCCAACCTGTTCGCGACCGGCGAAACGAACGGCGGCGCACCGCTGGTCGATCGCCAGCATCCGCACGACCTGTTCATGGAACTGGCAGGGCGGATTGACGTGAATGTTGCCGAGAATGTCAGCCTGTTTCTATACGGTGGCCCTGTCGGCGAACCCGCACTGGGACCGTCGGCGTTCATGCACAGGGGGTCGGCGAAGCTCAATCCCGAAGCGCCGATCACGCACCATTGGTTCGATTCAACGCACATCACCTATGGCGTTGCGACGGCGGGGTTTGCGTCTTCCAAGGTCCAGCTCGAAGCATCGATTTTCACAGGGCGAGAACCCGATGAAAGACGATGGAACATCGAAAAACCGCGCTTCGACAGCTGGTCGGTGCGCGCGACATGGAATCCCTCACCCAAATGGGCAGCGCAAGTGAGCCATGGCTTCCTCAAACAGCCCGAATTCCTGATCCATCCCGATGAGGACGAATACCGGGCCACCGCGAGCGTTCATTATGCCAATGGCAAGGGGGTGACTGCGACGGCGGCATTCTCCGCCAAGAACCGGTCACCCGGCCCGACGCTGACGGCGTTCCTTGTCGAAGCCAATTGGGATCTGGGCGACCATCACACGCTGTTCGGGCGGTTCGAAAATGTGAGGAATGACGAGCTGTTTCCCGACGACAACGACCCCCGCCACGAAGTGCCGTTCCGCGTCAGCAAGTTTCAGGCGGGCTATGCCTATCGGCTGCCGCTGACAGGGCCGCTCAATCTGGCACTAGGGGGGAGCGTCTCGGCCTTTGCTAAGCCGAACGCGCTCGATTCGGCGTATGGCAAGAACCCGATGGGATACACGCTGTTCGCCAAACTCAGCCTCGGGCATTAGCCGTCACTGCACGCGGGTGACCTTCAGTCCTTTTTTGGCGAGCATCGCCTGGACCGAATCGTCACCCGCCAAATGCCCTGCGCCGACCGCCACGAACACGGTGCCGGGCTGATCGAGCCGTTTGGCCACCCAGCCGGTCCAGCGCGCGTTGCGCTGGCGGAGCAGCACATCGGCCATTTCCTGAGACAGCCGCAGCTCATCGTCGAAACTGATTGCAATCGCCTTGTCATCGCCCGACGCCCATGCTGCTGTCATCTGGTCGAATTCCACTTTGGCATTGGCGGCCTCATCGATCATCGAGATCAGGAACATCCGCTGCGAGTCTTCGGACAGCGTGTCGAAGAAACCGAGCTGTTCGGGCGTCGTTTCAAGCCCTGCAATAGGGCGTTTGAGCGCCTTGAAATCGGCGGTCAGCTGGGTTTCGACGCCATCTTCGGGGCTGACACCGAGTTCGGCCAGCATCCCTGCCGCAAGCGTGATCGCAACGGCCCAGCTTTCGAAACTCTGCAAGGCAGGAGCCGGAATGCCGACCTTGGCGATCAGTGCACCGAGCTTGGCGCGCCTGTCAGCAGGCACACGGTCGGCGACCGGCGGCAGACCTGGCGAGATGGCCAGATCAGTGAAGGTCGTCGCCATCTTCGCGCTATCGCCAGAATCGGCAATTTCAAGGACGAGGCTGTCCGCAGATTTGATCGCTGCCTCGATCTTCGGACTGCGCCACTTAAAATCCTTGGGCAGCACATGGACGGTGCCGAACAGGTAAATTGTCGTATCGGCATCGGCGAGCTTCCATAGCCCGGGTTTGGGCGGCGGCGCATTCGCCACGCTGTTACCGCCACGTTCGGCACAGGCGGAAAGGACGGCACATGCCGATAAGGCCGCGACTTTAAGCGAGGTGATGATTTTCATGCCAGGTGTGTGGCGCAATTCAGTGCGGACGCCAAGAGCGTTGCTTGACCCTCACGCGCCCCTAAGCCAAAGCCTCGCGCCATGGCGACGCCACTCAGTTTTCAGGATCTGATCCTCACGCTCCACGCCTATTGGGGGCGGCAGGGCTGTGTGATCCTCCAGCCGTATGACATGGAAATGGGCGCAGGCACCTTCCACACCGCAACGACGCTGCGCGCGCTCGGACCCGATCCGTGGAACGCCGCGTTTGTCCAGCCATGCCGCAGGCCAACCGACGGGCGCTACGGCGAAAATCCCAACCGCTTGGGCGCCTATTACCAGTATCAGGTGATTCTCAAGCCAAGCCCGCCCGATTTGCAGGAGCTGTATCTGGGGTCATTGCGTGAAATCGGCATCGACCCGCTGCTCCACGACATTCGCTTTGTCGAAGATGACTGGGAAAGCCCGACGCTGGGCGCATGGGGGCTCGGCTGGGAAGTCTGGTGCGACGGGATGGAGGTGACGCAGTTCACCTATTTCCAGCAAATGGGCGGGTTCGACTGCAAACCGGTTGCAGGCGAACTGACCTACGGGCTTGAGCGACTGGCGATGTATATCCAGAACAAGGATTCGATCTTCGACCTCGATTATAATGGTGCAGGCGTCACCTATGGCGACGTATTCCGTGACAATGAACGCCAGATGAGCGCGTATCACTTCGAAGTCGCCGATACCGAGATGCTATTCGATGCCTTCAAAAAGGCTACCGGCGAGTGCGAGAACTGCCTCGGCAACAACCTGCCGATTCCCGCCTATGAGCAGGCGGTAAAGGCCAGCCACATCTTCAACATGCTCCAGGCGCGCGGCGTGATCAGCGTGCAGGAACGCGCGAGCTACATGGGCCGCGTCCGCGATCTGGCGAAGGGCGCTTGCGCGGCGTGGACGGCGCATAACGGGTGGGCGGCGTAATGAGGGGTTCACGCCAAGCCGCCAAGCCGCCAAGGGTAATCGGCTTTACCAGCCTGACCCTAACTCCGCGCCTCTGCGCCTCTGCGCGAACCCTATTTTTGCTCGCGCAGAGGCGCAGAGGCACGGAGAAGACTGATCTGCTGTCGCAAGTCTTCCTTGGCGGCTTGG
>JANOQL010000494.1:0-9671 GCA_031414835.1 Sphingomonadales bacterium
GGAACCCATTTTTCCTGTTGCTCTGGCGTGCCTTTGGCGAGGATCGATGAAATTGCCGCCATCGTCAGCCCGGTATACATCGAGAAAGACTGGTTCGCCGCCATGCGATACTCTTCGACAGCCGACGAAATGACGTGCGGCAGCCCCTGCCCGCCAAACCGTTCCGGACCTGAAAGGGCGGTCCAGCCGCCCGCGATATAAGTGCGATACGCGGCCTTGAACCCCTTGGGCGTCGTGACGCTGCCATCGGCATGGCGTGTGCAGCCTTCCTGATCACCCGAAAGATTGATCGGAAACAGCACATCCTCGCACACCCGCCCCGCTTCGTTGAGCACGGCTTCAATCATCTCTGAGCTGGCATTCTCGAACCCGGGGCGGTTGGCGTAGCGATCAAGCCCGATCACATGGTCGAGGATGAAGCGCGTGTCTCGAACAGGTGCGCGATACTGGGGCATGATTTGTTCGCTTTCAAACGGTCGGATCGACTTGTTTCACGATCTTGATGAAGCGACCAAGCTCCTCGATATGTGCGTCAATGTCGAGCCGCTGCTGCTTGAGCAGCTTGATCCGCGATTCGCACTTTTCGATGGTGACCTTGCGTTGCGTCTGCCGCCCGTCGCCGATATCGTAAAGGTCGATCATCTCGCGGATTTCAGCAAGGCTAAACCCGACATTCTTGGCGCGCAAGATCCACGCAAGCCGTGCCCTATCGCGCTTGGTATAGATGCGAGACAGACCCTTGCGGATCGGGTGGATCAGCCCTTCATCCTCGTAAAACCGCAACGCCCTCGCGGTAATCCCGAATTCATCCGACAGATCGGAAATCGAATAATGATGCCGGTCACGCGGATCGGCAATTTCAACAGTCGCAGTCGCCATGGGACGGGTGTTAGTTTCCGTGGACGTAAGGGTCAATCGCGGACAAGCGTTTTGCCTTTGACCACACGATAGAAGCAGCTTCGCTCTCCGGTATGGCAGGCAGCGCCAGCAGGGCGGCATTTAAGCCACACAGCATCCTGATCGCAATCGATGCGAACCTCATCGACATGCAGGACATTGCCGGAAGTTTCGCCCTTCATCCACAATGCCTTGCGGCTGCGCGACCAGAAATGGGCCTTGCGCGTCGTCATTGTCGCTTTGAGCGCCTCGGCATTCATCCACGCCAGCATCAGCACTTCGCCGCTTTCGGCATCGGTCGCCACCGCGGCGATCAATCCCTGCTCATCCCATCTGGGCGACAGGATCGTCGTCGTTTCGATTTCTGCTGACAACTGCTGGCACTCCTGGTTCGCAGATGTGTCCTGCCACAGGCGAGGGTGTCGAACCAGACCATTACATTTCCAAGTCAAACCCCTATAGGCGCGCCAACGTCATTGCCGCTGGACGATTCTTCATGCTGACCACCAACCCTTATGATGACGATAAACTCCGCGAAGAGTGCGGAGTCTTCGGCGTATGGGGGGCCGATACCGCCTCTGCCGTGGTCGCACTCGGACTCCATGCGCTCCAGCATCGCGGGCAGGAAGCCGCCGGGATCACCAGCTGGGACGGCGCTGCATTCCACAGCCACCGCGCGATGGGGCATGTGGCTGGCAATTTCGATCGTGACGAAATCATCCGCGCGCTTTCAGGCCGGATTGCGTGCGGCCATGTCCGCTATTCGACGACCGGCGAAACCGCGCTGCGCAACGTCCAGCCACTTTATGCCGACCTTGCCTCTGGCGGCTTTGCCATCGCGCACAACGGCAATATCTCAAACGCGATGACGCTGAAGCGTGACCTTGTTCGCCGCGGTTCGATATTTCAATCGACCAGCGATACCGAAGTCATCGTTCACTTGGTCGCGACCAGCACCTACCGCACCCTGCTCGACAAGTTTATCGATGCGCTCAAACAGGTCGAAGGCGCGTATTCGCTGATCTGCATGACGCCCGAAGGCATGATCGTATGCCGCGATCCGTTGGGGATCCGCCCGCTGGTGATGGGGCGGTTGGGCGAATCGGTGATGTTCGCTTCCGAAACCGTTGCGCTCGATGTTGTCGGGGCGACTTACGAACGGTCGATTGAGCCGGGCGAGATTGTGATCGTCAGCGAAGGGGGCGATGTCCGCTCGATCAAGCCGTTCCCGCCACGCCACGCGCGCCCGTGCATTTTCGAGCATGTTTATTTTTCACGCCCCGATTCGATCGTCGATGGATCGAGCATTTATTCGGTGCGCAAGGCCATCGGGGCCGAACTTGCCAAGGAAAGCCCGGTCAAGGCCGACATCGTCATTCCAGTGCCCGATTCAGGGACGCCCGCGGCTTTGGGCTTTGCGCAACAATCGGGCATTCCGTTCGAACTCGGGATCATCCGGTCGCACTATGTCGGGCGGACCTTCATCCAGCCGGGCGATCAGGTCCGGCACCTGGGCGTCAAGCTCAAACATAATGCCAATCGCGCGTTGGTCGAAGGGCAGAAGATCGTGCTGATCGATGATAGCATCGTCCGCGGCACCACATCGCTCAAGATCGTCCAGATGATGCGCGATGCAGGCGCCGCTGAAGTCCATATGCGGATCGCCAGCCCGCCGACGCGGCACAGTTGCTTTTACGGGGTCGACACGCCCGAACGGTCGAAACTTCTCGCCGCCAAACACAATGTCGAGGAAATGCAGGCCTATATTCATGCCGATAGCCTTGCGTTCATCTCGATCGACGGGCTGTATCGCGCGCTTGGAGAAGACCACCGCGCCGATATTCAGCCGCAATATTGCGATGCCTGCTTTTCGGGCGACTATCCGACGCGATTGACCGATCAGGATGAAATTGCGCCCGAAAATCAGCTCAGCCTTCTTGATGAGCGCATGATCTGATGGCGAAGCCACTCGAAGGTCAGATCGCATTGGTTACCGGCGCCTCGCGTGGGATCGGTGCTGCAACTGCCGAGGCACTGGCGGCAGCGGGCGCGCATGTGATCCTGACCGCGCGCACGTCTGGTGGTCTGGAAGCCGCCGAGGACCGCATCCACCAGGCTGGCGGCACTGCCACGATCGCACCGCTCGATCTTACCGATGGAGACAGCATCGGGCGGTTGGCCAACGCAATTGCGCATCGCTGGAAGAAACTCGACATTCTTGTGCTGAATGCGGCGATGCTCGGGACGCTTTCACCCGTCCAGCATCTCGATCCCAAGGAATTGGCCAACCTGTTGACACTGAATGTCGGCGCACAGGCGGCGCTGATCGCGGCATTCGATCCGATGCTGCGCGTGTCGGGTCGCGCACGGATCATAGGTATCACATCGAGTGTGGGGCAGCGCCCCCGTGCATTCTGGGGCGGCTATGGAGCTTCGAAAGCCGCGCTCGATACACTTTTGATGGCCTATGCCGAAGAAAACGCAAATCTGGGTGGCATTCGCGTCGCGATCGTCGATCCCGGAGCGACTAGAACAGCAATGCGGGCCAGAGCATATCCGGGAGAAAACCCTGAAAGTGTTAAGGAACCAGAGAGTGTTGCGGCTGAAATCCTAACGCTCCTCACCGAGGATTTCGAGACGGGAACAAGGAAAGTCATTAACCAAAGTCGTTAGTCCTAGCGCAAGGCATCGGGCCGACAATGCTGGTTATCCTTCGGATTGGAGCCCGCATCATGATCAACTTGTCGGAATATCCCCAGTCAGCGTTTGCAGAACCATTTGTCGAACAGGCCTATGGCACAACGATCGAAGATCGCTGCGCACCGCGATTGCGGACCGATATTCCCGCGCTCATTCGCGTGGCGGGTGGCCAGAAAATGCCCGTAGCAGTCCGCGACATCGCCATTGCCGGCTTTTCTTGCGAAATTGTTATGGGATCGCGTCCCGGCACGATCTGCTGGCTGACGCTCCCTGGCCTGGCCGCGCAGGAGGCGGAGATCGTGTGGAACAGCGGTCACATGGTCGGCTGCGCGTTCCGCACGCTCCTCAACCGGGCGGTGCTCGATTCGGTGATGGCACGGAACCGCTGACGTCCACCGCCTTTTGCACTGAGCGGTAAAATCGTTCGCGTTCTGCTTCACGCGCGTCATCGGTTGCGGTCGGCCAATTGCTATTGGTCGCGATCACCAGCTTTCGCTTTGGATCGATGAAGATGCCTTGGCCGAAAATGCCCTGCGCGGCGAAAGTCCCGTCATCGTACGTCCACCATTGAAATCCGTAGCCATAGCCAGGCGCGCCGATACCGGTCTGTTTGACCGTCGCCTGCGCCAACCAGTCATCGGGGAGCACCTGTTTGCCGCCCGCAATCCCGCCCCCCAAAATAAACATCCCGAACCGCGCCATGTCGCGCGTTGCTGCCTGAATGCAGCAACCGCTGATCTCGTGACCCGTCGAGCCCTGAAGCCATGTCGCATCGCGCTCCATCCCGAACGGGCGCCAAACCTTCTCGCTCAGATATTGCGACAGCGGCTTTTTCACCGCACTTGAAACCAGCACCCCGATCAAATTGGTCTCACCTGTCTTGTAAACCCATTTGCTGCCCGCCGGTGCCTCACGCGGAAGTGTTCGCATGTAGCTGACGGTGGCGTCCATCCCGGGCGACGCCTTGTGTTCGTTGAACAGCGCGACATCCGATTTGGGGTCGGTGTAATCTTCGTTCCATTTGACGCCTGAGGTCATTGTCAGGAGCTGGCGCACCGTCACATCGTCATACGCCGAACCTTTCAGATCGGGCATATAGATGGTCACCTTGTCCTCGAGGCTTTTGATTGCACCATCTTTGACCGCCGCGCCAACCATCGTCGAGGTCAGCGATTTGGCGACCGAAAAGCTGGTCCATTTGCCCTTGGCGTCGAAATCGAGGCCGTAACGTTCATCGCGCAGCAGGCCATCCTGAACGATCACGAGCCCCGATGTGCGCTGGTTGCGCATGAACGTCGCCATATCGAAATCGATCTTGAGCGGATTGCCCTTTGGGATGGGCAAAGTGTTTCCTCCCGCCGCAATCGTCGATGATTTGGCGAGTATCGGCAGGGCGTCGAGCAGACGGAAGGCGGCATCGCGTTGCGGCGTAGACCAGAACAAGACATTGCGGTCTGTGGGCATGTTTGCAATCAGATTGCGTGTGGTTTTGTCTGCACTGAACCAGAATGCTGCCGCACCGATCAGAATGACGGCCAACCCGCCCAGAAGCCATTTGCGCATGTTCTGTTCCCCCTATCGCTCCTTGATGAGCGTAACCTGTGTCACGTCGATGCCACCGCCGCGAAACCCGCCTTCGCAATATTGCAGATAATAGCGCCATAGCCGGATAAATCGTGCATCGAATTGCGCCGACAGCCTTCCGCTATCAACCGCATCATCGAATCTTTGCCGCCAGTGCCGCAGCGTTTCTGCATAATGGGGGCCGATATGCACAGGGTCGGTCCATGCCAGGCCGTGCGTTTCAGAAAGCGACCGGAACCGGCTTTCGGACAGCAACATCCCTCCCGGAAAAATATAGGTCTGAATGAAATCCGCACTTCTGGCGTATCGCTCGAACACGTCATCGGCGATGGTGATAAACTGAAGTGCTGCACGCCCGCCGGGCTTGAGGCGGCTTTTGATCGTTCGAAGATACGTTGCCCAATACTCAAAGCCCACCGCCTCGACCATTTCAACGCTGACGATCGCATCATATTCGCCAGTTTCATCGCGATAATCGCGCAGTGCAAAATCGGGTGGGTTCGCACCATGCTGAACAGAAGCCTGTGCCCATTCGCATTGCGACGGAGACAAGGTGATCGCAGTCACGCCATGGCCTTGGGCTGCCAACCGGTTCGCAAAATGTCCCCAGCCGCAGCCGATCTCAAGCACGCGCGAACCGGGCTGGAGTTGCAACCGCTCAGTTAGAGCATCCCATTTCCGTTGCTGTGCCACTTCGAGTGGTTCGTGCGACGCTATAGGGTCTGCGAAAATCGCGCTCGAATAACTCATCGTTGGATCGAGCCACGCGGCGTAGAAATCATTTCCCAGATCATAATGCGCAAGGATGTTGCGTTTCGCGCGCGTCCTGCTGTTGGCGTTTCGGCGATGGAGCAACCAGCGGGCAAGCCGCGACAGGCCCGATGCTCTTGCCTGCCCGCCCAGCGTGCTGCGATTGCGCATGAACAGGTCAAACAACGGCACAGGATCGGGGCTGTCCCACTCACGCGCTTCCCACGCCTCGTACCAACCCGCTGACCCGCCAGTGGCGAGCCGAACCAGTGCACGCCAGCTGTGAATCGTGACCTGCGCCACGGGTCCATCCGCGCGACACCCCAATATGCGAACGCTGCCATCGGGCAAATTCGCCTCGATTCCGCCTTCAACCAAAGCCACATCGAGCCTGTCGAGCTGGCGGTGAAACCGTCGGTCGAGTGGCCGCATCGCCAAGCTGCGCTGTGCCTGATGCGGGATATCAGATCGGCGCGACGGTTGCGTATTCATCGCGCGCCGTCTGACGCAGCCATGACGTCAAGGCAAGCGCTGAGGCCGCCGGGGCGAACCGATCACGCCGCTTGCGATCAGATATTGTCCGGCAAAGTACAGCAGCCAGATCGCCACAGACGCCCAGACAGCGCCCGCCAGCGGCCCCATCCGCGCAAAAATCAGCAAATCCGAAATGACGAACAGCACCGCGCCGATGCCGACACTGTATCGCGAAAACCGGCTGAGCCATGCGCTCGCCGCCATGCCGCCGAGGATCGAAGCATAGACCAGGATGTCGAGCCTTTGCGTCAACAGCCAGGCAATCGCAGGCGTGCCGATAGCGAGGGCAACAGCTGCGGCCAGCTGCGATCCTGCGATCCGCTCCCTGATATTGAGGGTATAAAGCCAGATTGCGATCATGTGTCCGGTGGCGAACGCCAAGGCTCCGATGGTCAGCCCGTGCGTTTCGAGCAGCACATCGCCTGCCGCTCCGAAACCCATGACAGCAGCAATGATCCGATCTTCAGGCTTGGTTGCGGCAGCAAGCGCCCATGCCGCCAGCAGCGCGACGCCCGCGCCTTTCCACGCAATTGTCAGCCATGTGCCTCCGGTTCCGAAACCAATGAAGACAAGATACGACAGACCGGCGCTGACGGCGGCCGTTTTCAGGATCGATGACATGCCCCGCCCCTTTGGCTCATTCGCTTACCAAATCGCTAACAGCACAACGATCGCGGCGAAACCCTGCACGCGAAAGGTGAAACCGTAGATCATCAGCTTGACAATTAGCAGGAAACATCCTATTTATTCACAATCATGCACAATGTTTCACAATCCGCCTCATCCTGCACCTTCACACCCGATCTGGACCCATGCGCGAAAGGCAATCGTGCGCCCGACGTGTCGTCAACTTCGTCAACTTCCAGATTTTTTGCATGACCCAGATCCACATCATTGGGGGCGGCCTCGCCGGGTCTGAAGCCGCGTGGCAGCTTGCCGAAGCGGGCATTGCAGTGCGCTTGTCCGAAATGCGCGGCGTTGAGCAAACGGCAGCGCACAAAACCGATTCGCTTGCTGAACTCGTCTGTTCGAATAGTTTTCGTTCGGACGATGCCGATAGCAATGCGGTCGGGTTGCTCCATCAGGAATTGCGGACACTTGGATCGCTGATCCTGAAACAGGCCGATGCGCACCGCGTGCCCGCCGGATCGGCATTGGCGGTTGACCGCGATGGCTATGCCGATGCCGTCACTTCGGCCTTGGCGTCGCATCCCAATATCGAACTGGTGCGCGAACGGATCGACAGCCTGCCCGATGGGCCGGCGATCATCGCGACAGGGCCGCTGACCGGAAGCGCGCTCGCCAGCGCCATCGCAGCCGAAACAGGCGAAGATGCACTGGCGTTCTTCGATGCGCTCGCCCCGATTGCCTATCACGAGACCATTGACATGGATGTCGCGTGGCGCGCCAATCGTTGGGACAAGGGCGATAGCGCCGACTATATCAATTGCCCGATGACCAAGGATCAGTATCTCGCGTTCCACGACGCGCTGATCACTGGCGAAAAATCAGAATTCAAGGACTGGGAGGCCGACACTCCGTATTTCGATGGCTGCATGCCAATCGAAGTCATGGCGGAACGCGGCGTCGATACGCTCCGTCATGGCCCGATGAAGCCAGTCGGGTTAGACGATCCGCGCACCGGGCGGTGGCCCTATGCCGTCGTCCAGCTGCGCCAGGATAATGCACTGGGAACGCTGTGGAACATGGTCGGTTTCCAGACCAAGCTCAAACATGCCGAACAAGTGCGCGTGTTCCGGATGATCCCGGGTCTCGAGACCGCCGAGTTCGCACGGCTGGGCGGGCTGCATCGCAACACCTTCATCAATTCGCCGCGGCTGCTCGATAAAACATTGCGGCTAACGTCGCGGCCCAGCATCCGGTTCGCAGGCCAGATTACGGGGTGCGAAGGCTATATCGAAAGCGCTGCGATCGGGATGCTGGCAGCACGATTCTGGGCGGCAGAGCTTGGCGGCCGACCGATCGCCCTGCCGCCTGTTGAAACCGCGCTTGGAGCCTTGCTGTCGCACATCACAGGCGGGGCCGACGCCAAGACATTCCAGCCGATGAACGTTAACTTCGGCCTGTTCCCGCCGCTGACCGAAAAGGTGCGCAAGGCAGATCGAAAACGAGGCTACACCGATCGCGGGAGAGCTGCGCTTGCGGAATGGATGGGTAGTCAGGCGTCTTCATCGTCGCTGGAAGCCGCCGGTGCCGGTGCCTGCTGAAGCCGTGACGGCGGCGGGCATTTGGCTTTCGCGGTCTTTCGCACTACGCGCGTTGCCATGAACTCGGCGGCAGTCAAAGCGCCAGTCCGGTCTCGGTCTGCCTTGGCGAACTTGGCAACCGTCTTGATGGCATATTCGTCGAACGACAGCTTCCCATCGCCGTTGGTATCGAGCCGCACATAGGCCTTTTGCCGCGAAATCAGATATTCACCGCGTGACACAGCGCCATTCTTATCCTTGTCATAGCGCGAAAATCGCTTTTGTTCGCGAGTCTTTTCAGACGCCTCAAGTGGCGGAGACACATCGGCAAACGTCATCGCCTCATCGGCAGCAGGAGCGGACGGTAACGCAGTCTGCACCGCATCGGCATTCGACCGCCAGACCAGAATTCCCGCCGTCATCAGGAGCATCGCCGATGCGACACCCGCCAGAAATCGCCACATCGCCGTGTCTACCCCACCCGAGTCGCGTCGAATTTATACAGTCGGGTTCAAGATCGCAAACCAAAGCGCAGACCATGCCTTGCGCCGCATGGTTAGGGCCGGCTTCCCTACAGCGATCCTCGCAGCATCGCTGCGTGCCCAATGGGCAAGCAGTGCCAATGGCCGCAGCGCAGACGCGAGACGTTGGCGAGGCAGTGCCGTCACAAGCGTCGATGCCTTGGCGCGGATCGCGCTGTCGGTCGAAGATCTGGCAAGGTCAGCCAGTCCGAAGGCGCGACCGGCATCCTCGGCATTTGACACCCCTGCACAGACGGCAATCGCGGCAAACAACGATGCGCCTCGATACGTCGCGTAGTCGGTCAACTCTGCTTCCGTTTCCGGCCCGGGCGGAAGTGCCATCGCCCACCCTTCTGCTATATCGGCCAGCATTGCGCCTTCAACCTGACTGTCCAGCACCAAAGCCCGACAGCGCATCAGCAACGGGTCGGCGGGTTCTGCGGCTGCGCGCAATCCTGCCAACTGGTCGCGCCACCAC
>JANOQL010000495.1:0-1649 GCA_031414835.1 Sphingomonadales bacterium
AAACAATTTGCCTCCGAACCCGATCAGCTTTTCATTCAAATCGGGGATCGTCATCATGAACGCGACTGGCTCTCCATCGATCTCGGCGATGCGGATCAGGTCTTCAAATACGATGGGTTTGAGTTTTTTGCCGGCATAGTCGATTTCGGCATCGGTGAACGGCACAAACCCCCAATTGTCGCTCCATGCGTCGTTGAGGATGCTCATGATCAGCGCGGCCTCTTCGTCAAAGCGCGCCTTGCTGACATTGCGGACGACGATGCGCCCGGCCTTTTCACCCATCGCAACAACGCGATTGGAAAGATCGGTGAAGCCATCGGCGATCGGCAAGTTATATGTGTAGAGATCCTGTATGCCTGCCAGCCCCGCCGCTTCGATCCATGCAGCGTAGCCTGTGTTGTTATATGCCATCATCGCCGTGGCAGGCCGCCCGTCGGTTTCAACGAGCAGCCCGGTTTCATCCCACATCGCAAAGCTGATCGGGCCGAGCATCCGCGTCATGCCCTTGTCGCGCAACCAGTCTTCGGCAGCGCGGAGTAGCGCGGTTCCGCTGGCTTCGTCTTCGGCCTCGTAAAACCCGAAGAACCCTGTCCAGGGGCCAAAGCCCTGTTCTGCAGGCTGTGTCAACGCGATGCGATCGATGTGCGCCGAGATACGCCCGGTGATGCGCCCGCTCTGTTCGGCGATGAACAACTGTGCCTCACCATGTTCGAACCATGGATTGGACGTCTTATCGAGCAAGCCTGCCACTTCGCTCCGCAGTGGTGGCACCCAGTTGGGGTCATCGGCATAAAGTCTGAAGGGCAGGTCGATAAACGCCTTGCGGTCGGCCTTGGAAGTGACAGGGCGGATGCTTATCTGGGCTGCTGGCAAGGGGTAGGCTCCTGCAATCGGGCCGCTTCTATTGCGCGTGGCGCGCGCGCACGCAATCCCGTGCCATGATGTGGCCATGAAGGATGAGTATCAGGCAATGATGGTTGTTGTGACTGCCGAACCCGATGCCAATGCGCTGCATGATGCCGCTGCCCCTGTAGTGCGCGTGCGGATTGCTGACGATATGGCAATGCTGAGGGCTTCGGCTGAATTGACGCGCGATCTGAATGCCGCCAATCCGGCAATTTATTGGGCCGATCTGCTGGCCTCGGTAACGGTCGGTTATGGTGCGCTGGCCGCTGCGATCCTTGTCGCACCGCTGGGCCTTACAATCCTGTTCGGTATCGTGGCGATGCTGGCGCTGTATCGCGCGGGTAGCTTCATCCACGAGTTGACCCACATCAAGCATCGCGATGTGCCAGGGTTCCGGCTGGGGTGGAATATCCTTGTCGGCGTTCCGCTTCTGGTGCCGTCGTTCATGTATGAAGGGGTCCACCAGCTCCATCATGCGCGGACGCGCTACGGGACGGTGGAAGACCCCGAATATCTGCCGCTCGCGCTGATGAAACCGTGGACAGTGCCGTTGTTCGTTGTCGCATCTGCATTGGCGCCCATTGCCTTGCTGTTCCGCTATGCCGTGCTGACGCCGCTTTCGGCAATCATCCCGCCGCTTCGCAAGATCGTGGTCGAACGCTATTCGGGGTTGGTGATCAATCCGGTGTTCCGCCGCCGCCCGGTCGAAGGTGAGCTGCGTCGCAACTGGATCGTTCAGGAAG
>JANOQL010000496.1:0-7938 GCA_031414835.1 Sphingomonadales bacterium
CCGTCCGAACACTGCCATCTGACCGCCGGTTTCATCGACTGCGCGATCGCGATCGAGTCCCTTCGACATCGACAGGGTGGGCGACGGCGTCCGCGCCCAAGCGATCATCTCGGGCTTGGGCGCAGGCGAGAAGCCATAGAAGCCCTTCTGGCTTTCAGGACTGGTCAGCTGGAGCACTTTGATGCCGTTCCGCCCATCAGCGACATACGCCATCAGCGAGGCATTGGTCGTGGCAACCACGACATCTTCGGCATCGTTCATTTTTCCGCCGACGGTTTCCTTCATGTAAATCTGTGGTGCGCGGGGTTTGGTGATGTTGACGATCACGAGGCCGTCCTGCTTCGCCGCGATATAGGCATAGGTGCGCGCGAGGTAGATCTTGCGGGCGTTGGCGAGCGGGATCGTGCCCGATGGCACCGCGACCGGGCTGCGCAGGTCGGTGATGTCGAACAGTTTCACGCCCTCGGCATCGGTCACCCAGATATAGCGGAACTGGACCGCAGACGCTCGTGCATCGGTGAGCGGCAGTGTTGCGACCAATTTCGGCTCGAGCGGATTATCGAGATCGACCACCGAGAGGCCCGCAGCTGTCGTGATGTAAGCGATATGCCCGGCGAGCGTGACGTGTCGCGCGCCTGCCAGCGCATTGCCGGGGTTCCACGTCACTGCGCGTTTGAAGAAATTGTTGCGGAACTCACCATCGGCCAGCGTATCGATATTGACGAGGATCAACCCTTCAACACTGTCGGTGATCACCGCATAGCGATAGATCGGGTGGAATTTCTGTTCCTCATTGGCTTCGAGCAGGCTGATTTCCTTGCCGTCGGGTCCGGTCGATTTGGTCGCCGCCATATCGTCATTACGCTTCACGCTGATCGGCTGCGTCGTGGCGATAGCGACGCATGTAGCGTTCGTGGTGTTGACCTTGGTATTGTGGCCAAGCGGGGAGACCGGCGCTGTGATGATCCGTTCGGAAAAGCCCTTGTTGCCGATCGACGCGATGTCATACGCTTCGAAGCCGCCCTTGCCCTGCGCCACGAACATATATTCGCCGCGCGCTTGCAGGCAGCCGACGGCATCAGGCGTGTTCTGGACGACATTGGCGAATTGTTCGAGCGCCTGCGTTTCGCCCGAGAAACTCTTGTCGAACGTTTTGCCGCGGGTCCATTCCTTCAATTCACGGCCATGATCCTGATGCGCCTTATACCAGTCGGGATAGGCGTATCGGTGGAGATACGATCCGATCACGGCCTGCGGTTCTTCCCATTCGGTCACGCGCGTCGCCTGAAAGCCACCGTCCATTCCCGACCATGCGTGCAACCCCATGAAGTTGACGAAATTGGTGCCGAGCAACAGCGTTTGCGCCATGATCGCGTTATTGTCTTCCTTGGCGCTCAGATGACAATCCGAACAGGTTTTGGTCTCCTGCGTGCGGACGGTGTGCGGGAAGTGCGGCGCAAACGCTTGGCTCGAGAATCCGGGCGACGAAATCGGTGGCTGCTGCACATAAATGCGTTCGCGATTGACGTTGGTCGATGACAGGATCAGCGCCGATGTCGAACGCACCGGCGCGATGATATTGCCCTTGGTCGTCTGGTGTTTGCCGAGCTGAAACATTTCATCGCGCGCAACCTGCGGATTGTAAGTCGCGAAATTGCGCGTTTCTTCACCTGAATATTTATGGCTCTGCGTTTTCCAGTTGGCCTCGATCGGCAAATGGCACCCGCCGCAAGAGGTTGACCATGACAAATGGCACGTGAAACACGCCATCTTGTCATCGCCGTGTGCCCGGTTTTCGGTTGCGATGCCCGGACCCCAGCCGTAGCCATCACCCTTACCATCGACTGATCCCATCAGCTTGGCGCGGGCGGCTTTGGGATTGAAATGCGAGCTGGACTTGTCGACCGAATCCTTGACGAGGCTCATCCGCCATTCGATTTTGGGATCGACGATCGACCGCTGGATCAGCACGCGATTGCCATCGTTATCGTAAAACCATTCGAAGCGCCGCTGGCCATCGGGATTGCGCAACAGGGCAAGGTTCATCCCTTGGGGGCGCGCTGCCGGACCTGATGTCAGCAGCGTGGGATAAGCGTCCGAGGTGCCGTGGCAATCCTTACAACCGATCTCGACCGCGTTGGCGACTTCGCCATAGATCAGGCCATTTCCGTGGCTATCCTGAGCGAAATGGCAATCGGCGCATTGCAGGCCTTTTTCAGCGTGGATGTCCATCATGTGGACGCTCTTGCCCGGATTCAATCCGGCGGGAACGAATTTGGCTTCCTTGCCATCGGTTGAGTTCGACAGGCACAGTTCGTGCTTCTCAGGCTCTTTAGGCAGATAGGATTTGCAATCCTTACGCCATTTTTCAGGGTCGTTGGGATCGACCATATTGGCCGTTTCAGTGCCGTAGCTTGCCATATTGCCTTCGGCATCGAGCAGATTGCCTTCGCGATCGCGCTTCAGGATCGCCCGGAAATTCCAGCCATGGCCGTGATAATCGGCAAACTGAGTGTCCTTGAGCTCTGTATTCAAATCATAGACATTGCGCAGGAAATCGAGATCGGACCACAATCCGCGAGCCGCCGCGGCTTCCGGATTGCGCTCATTGGTTTCACGCACCTGAGCCGCCGTCGGATAATGCTGCTGCTTGTAGAATTTCTGATATTGCGCGTCGGACATGCCTTCGGGCTTCGGCGCTTTGTTCTCAGGTCCGGGCCACATGAACGGCGCATCTGATTCATAATCCCACATCGTGTAACCGAGATACGAATTGAGAAAGATATTAGGCTGGTGCATGTGGCAATTCATGCACTGCGCTGTCGGGATCGCGCGGGTGAACGCGTGCTTTATCGGGTGGCCCTTTTCCTTGACCACCGGCGTGTCGTTGGTCGCATTACCATGCCCGGCATTGCCAGCAGCGACCGATTCCTCACCAGACATGAATGGAGCGCCATGCCCGCCGCCGGTGCCGTGCTCAGATCCCTTGGCACTGCCCGCGTCACGCGCATCGCCATGCCCGCCGCCGTGCGATTTCGCGGCCTTTTTTTCCCGGGATTTCTTGTAACCCTCTTCCCAATAATGATCCTTATGTTCGCGTTCGCCTTCGTTGAGGCGGGCAATGGTGGGATCGACAGTTTGTGATTGCCCGTCTCGACCTGCAGACGCGTAGGTCAGGCTGTGGCGTGGCTCGCGATCATTGGCATAGACGACATGGCAGCCTGCGCAGCCGGAATTGCGATAATCGCCTGGCTGATCATTGGTGCCCTGGAACCACATGAAGGGATCGTTGAGGCGCGTTTTGTGAATGTTGAGCACCGGGATCGCAACGCGGATGCCGGTGCCGGGGCCACGGTTCGATTGCTTGAGATCGGGACGACCGGGTTCTTCCAAACGCTGGATGATGCCAGTCGGATTGGGCAGGCCGACTTCGGCGAACTGCGTATTGATATTCCGCCCGCCGCGTTCGAACACGCGGAACACATCGCCCGGCTTGATCGTGTGCCAGCTGGGCAGCGGATACATGATCGGGATCGCGCCGCGCCGCAGCTCTGCTTCGGACAGAACGGGTGTGATCGAGCAGGGTGCGCGTGGCGCGCCTTCTTTGGGCTCGATTCGTGTTTCAGACGGGGAGATCACGCAGGCGGGTTTCCCGTCACGCGTATAGGCTTCACCCACGACATAGTTTTTGAACGGCACGATGCCGTTGTTATAACCTGCCCCGCCCCAGAGCATGGCACCTGTCGCCATGATTGAGCGTTCGGCAGCCTCGATCACCCCCATATGGCACGCCCCGCAGGCTTCACGCGCGACGCGATAATCCGATGGGTTGGTGAACTTTATAAACTCAGGCGATTCCTTGTTGAACAATGTGTAGCTGCGCTTCGGATTGGCTGACGATCCGAAATCCCAAGCGCCTTCGTATCGCGGCAGCACATGCGCCTTGTCACGGATTGAAACATATTCGGCATCCTTGGGGCCAAGCGCCGTATTGGTCAGCGCGACCTTGGCATTGCCGCCGTGACAGTCAGCACACCCCAGCTTGACCGCTGCGGAATTGTGCATCGTCTTGTTATCGGAATCTGTGTGGCAGGTTTTGCAGCCGGCCGAACTGGCTTCGGCATCGGCATCGGTCAGATCGTCGCGCGCGGGCGGTGTGCGGACGCTGTTATAATCGCGATACTTGGCCTTTTCTCCGGCCGAGGCGTCGATCCGGCTGGAGATAGCCAGCGCCAGGATTGCCGCAACGAGCAACGCGATCATTGCGCGCACCAGCGGGGGGAGGGCGAACGTCCGCAGCATCATCAAAAGCTCACTATCGCATTGAAGAGAACCGAATAGAATCGGTTGGCGCGGTTGGCGCTGTCAAAAAGGTCGCCCAGGCCTTTTCCCTTGTCGAGCACCGCACCTGAAAGACGGAACACAACGTTCTGAATGGCTTTGGGCCGGTAGATCGCCGCCGCCGACAAATCCCACCCGATGGCCTTGGGGATCGAGCCTTCGACCCGCAGTGCCTGCAACGTAGACGTGTTGGCGAACCACAGGTGATTGGCATTGACCGACAGGCGGAACCGCGTGGTGACATCGAAATCGGCACCGGCGCCAAGCAGCACGGTGCCGGGATTGTTGAAGTTCGACTGGCCTTCTTCCTTCGACGATCGCAGCGAATTCAATATGCCGTTTCGCCCGGTAATAGCGATGACGCGCCCGCCGCCCGCAAACGGCACCGTCTGGCGGATGTAGTAGCTGGTATCGGCCCCTGCGAAGATCGGGTTCTCAAAAATCGCGTCGAAGCCGCCTTCAGTATTGTTATACGGGTTCTTGTCCCCGCTGGCGTAAAGCGCTGCGAGCCTGACGCGGACCCAGTCGAAATCCATGCTGGGTTCGGCAGCAAAGAAATAGCTGCGGATCTTGGCCTTGCGCCCGGTGAAGAAGCTGTTGCGGTCTTCACCCAGCGCCGCATAGGCCTGCGCCGTCAGATTGACGCGCCCGATCCGGCCATCGACAGTATAGCCCAGATAGGCGACGTCGTAATTCCGGCCGCGATTGGTGCCGAGCAGCGCTGGCCGCACCGGAAAGCCGTTATCGTCGAGATGGATGTCATCCTTTTCGCGATTGACGTTGACCGTTGCCGAAATCTGGCTGGTCAGACCAACGAGCGGAAAATCCTGACGATAGAGATTGGCGAAAAACACATAATCGTCGCGCGGGGTCTGCACGACCGAATTGAGGCCCGAATTGGTGTCTTTTTCAAGCCGCCAGAAGAAGGCGAGATTATACTGGATCCGGTTATTGTCGCGATTGCCGAAAAAGCGGATGCCCATGTTCAGATCGTTGAACAGGAACCCGCGAAAATCGGCCTGAAATGGCTGGATGCCGACACGCACCGAATCAAAATCATAACGGTCCGACGCATTCCGGATGTGATAATCGACGAACAATTCCTGCACGCCGAGGAAATGATCCGAACGGCGGCTGGGCTTCGAAGGCTCGACGAACAAGACGCGCTTTTCAGGCACGTCGACATAGTTGGCTTGGAGCGCCAGCAGCACGCGATATTCGATGTCGGGCGGCCGGAACGTCGTCATCCCCTTGATCAGCGAGCCGCCGAACAGGAATGTTTGCGCCAGCACGAGGCTGTTGCTGCGCCCGAACACGTCAAGGCTGCCAGCGCGCTCTGTCGTCTGCACGCCAACCGGGATCTGGAATGTGCGATATTCGGCAATCGTATCCGAAATACCCGTCAGCGCCAGAAACCAGTCTTCACCGTGAAGCCCGAGCCACTTGGGCGTCTTGCACGGCTTTTCGCCCATCGCCTTGCGGCGTTCCTGTTCTTCTTCGGACGGAATGCAGATCGGCCGATCGCCCTTGAACTGATTCTGGTTGTAGGGATCGAGAAATGCCTCTTTGCCACGCTTCACATTCCCATCGAACGCGAGGCCCAGCGTCGATGCCAGCCGCCAGCGATCAGGGATCGGGAATGGCGAATCGGTCGGGAAGGCTTCGGGCGGCGGGGCGCGCACTGCGCCCTTGTTTTCCTGACGCACGGGATCGGGAAGCTGCTCCTGTTCGCCGGGGCGCTTGCGACCGTCGAGCAACGCTTCGTCAGCCGTGATTGGGTCTTCTGCCAGCAGAGCAGGCGGCGGCAATTGGGCCTCGACCGCAGCAGCAGGGGCGTCGCGCGCCGGTTCGGCGCTAACGGCTGCGCCCTCTGCTTCGGCGACGGGAGCCGCGCCGGGTGCGTCATCCTCAGGCCCGCCTATCGCGTCAGAAAGCGCCGCACTGTCATCAAGAACGTCGTGTAGTTTCGATTCAATCGCAGTCGCGTTCAGGCCTGTCGATTGCAGCGCGCTGGCTTCACCCGACAGAGCAGCGAGAACAGGCAGGAAGGGCATCACCGTTGCCATGGACTACCGCCCCTGACAGACATTTTGGTCAGACGTATCGAGGAACGGCGCGAACGGGCAGCCGACATAGCGTAGCCGCACTCCGCCACTTGGGTTGGCGACCTGCACCACCAGTTGGTCGGACCGGATCGAGAAGGGTGCATTGCCAAGCCCGGTACTCAGCCGCGTCCCGGCGTTGTTGGTGCCAAGGAATGCGACCATATCATCCTGATCGATCCCGTCTCCCGAAACCCCAAGCGCGCCGATCAGCGTATTGCCCCGATAGATCGGCACCGATCCCGGGAAAATCTGTATGCCGTTTTGCAACCGGTTGATGCCAGGTGCGGCATCGGGCAGCGTCGTGCAGCGCGCTGGCGTATCGGTGCCCGACGCCCCGAGCGCGAACAGCACATGTGCCACGACATTATCGAAAATCAATTCGGACTGAATGCCTGTATTGAACGGGCTGAAATCGGCGATCCCCGGCGAAAGTGATCCGGGGCCGCGCCGCACTTCGCCATCGGGGAAATACGGGCGCGCTACATTGCCGATTGCGCGATTGGTAAACGCAGTCTGGCCGGTGAAGATTGCAGGGTTGCTGAAAAAGGCTTGCGACAGCGGCACACGCGCGCGCACCTCTGGAGTGGTGCTTGCGGTGAGGTCAGCGGCTGCACGCTGGTTCGAAAAGAACGATGCTGTGCGTGCCTTTTGCAGCGACACATCGATCCCGAAAATGGGTGCGTCAGGCGAACGGACAACGCCGAGCACTGCGCCGAAGGTATCGACCAGACTGATCGACACCTGTGCTGGACTATCGAGCGGCTGTCGGATCTGGGCGCGTGCCCGGCTCATGATCAGGAACGCCTCTTCGAGTAACACGCGTGCTTCGGCCTGCGTAATCGGCTGGCTCGTCACGCTGGCATCGGTTGCACCGCGGATCGGGAAGCGGTTGGCGCCGCTGCCATCGCTCAGGATATAAGCGTCACGGTTTGAAAATTCGGCGGCGGTCGATGCGCGGATCCCCGATTGTTCGGATCCATAAACCGATCCGGCGATGATCGCGCCTGCCGTATAGCCACCTAGGCCGACGAGCGCCCCTGCCGAGCCATTGACCGATACAAATGACGGCGCTGCACCTGTCGCACGAAACCCGGCAGGCGTAGCGTCGCTGTACCGGAGCGATGTGCCATCGACTGTGATGCGATTGGCCCGGATGCCTTCGGGGGCATCGAAGCTGCGCGTTGCAGCAAGTGCAATGAATTCGTCGTCCTGATCGTCGACATCGAGAATGTTGGGATCGAAATCGTAGCGGCTATCGGAAATCACCCCGACACCACCAACCATCACGCCATTTTTGTACAGCGGGAAACCGCCTGCATCTGCTGCAAGGCCGAGCGGCGTGCGCTTGGGTCCGATCAGTCCCGGCGATGTGACCGTTGCCCCTGTCGCAGGATTGACAAAGGTGCTGCCGCCGCCCGGATTGAAGCGTGCCACGAGATCCGAACACGGGAGCGAGCTGAACTGAACGCCGTAAAGCGGCCCGCTTTCCAGC
>JANOQL010000497.1:0-1875 GCA_031414835.1 Sphingomonadales bacterium
TGGTCCGCAATCATCGAGATCAACGAATTGACAGAGCCATTCGTGCTTCGGGTGGGCCAGCGACTTCGGCTGCCCTTAACCGCGCGCGCACAACCGCCTTTGCAGGAGGCGAATCTCGAACAGCGTGCCTCTGCGTTTCGCATCGATCTGGAGTCGATCGTGACAGGCGGCGAACCAGCGATCGAATCGGCAACGCAAGTTGCGGTAGCCACTGCCAATCCAACTCGCCCATTATCGCCCGCAAAGGCCGTCGCTGCACCCGCAAGGTTTGTTGGCGGCTTCGTCTGGCCCGTCGTTGGAAAACTGGCCGCGCGCTTCGGGCCGGGCGGCGAAGGCGAAATCAACCAAGGCATCGAAATCGACGTTTCGCAGCGGGCCGAAATCCGGGCTGCAGGAGACGGTGTGGTGGCGTTTGCGGGGGATAATGTGGCCAATTATGGCGGCGTCATTCTGGTCAGTCATGGCGATAACTGGATCACGACCTATGGACGCGTTGCCCAGTCCCTTGTGACGCGCGGCCAAAAAGTGACGCGCGGTCAGGCAATCGGCTATTCGGGGAACGGCACCGCGCCGCGCCTTTTCTTCCAGATGCGCAAGAACCGCGTTCCGGTCGATCCACTGAAGCAGCTGCCGCTCCGCTAAAGCTCAGTTGATCTGGGTCTGGAAACTCACGGTAAAACTGGGCTGCGTGCCTGCCGTGGCGCCTGCCATGACGCCTGTCGGACGGATGCAGACATGGCGGACATTGACATCGAGCCCTGCGGCAGGCGTGTAGGTGCACTCCGCGAAGCTGGCTGGGGTGGCGACAGCATTTGAAAAGCGTACCGCAGTCGCCGGGGCAAACGTCAGGCCGCTCGGGGTGCTGCCATTGGCAAAGCTCACGGGAACGGAGTTATTATACGTCACGGTCGCAGGCAGCGGATCGACGATGAAAATTCCGTTCGAATCGACTGGCAATGTCCCTGTGTTGGTTACCCCGATCCCATAGCTGATCATCGCGCCCGGAATCATCTTGGGGTTGCTCGCCCCATTCAACGGGTCCGAAATGACCGAAGAGCTTTTGACAGCCGTCAGATACGCGTTGGCCGGTCTTTGTGTGTTGGTGATCGTGCAAGTAATAACATCGCCAATGGCCGGTGTGATGTTCCCAGGCGCTGCTGTCGGCAGTGCCGTCGACGATCCAGCATTGGCATTGGTGCACGCCATTGCACTTGTATAATTCACGATGATCGTGGTCCCCGATGCAGCCTCTGAGAACGTATACACGGTTGTAGGAGGCACCTGAGTATTGGCCGTCGCTCCTGTGGTGACGGTCGATCCGGTTCCGGTGGTCGTCGTTGTCGCGATATTGGTTGCACCGGTCGCAATGTTCATCGTGAACTGATCGGAATTGAATATCCGCCCGCCCGCACCCAGCGCCTTCTGGAGCCGCAAGTGCGGAAACGGAGTATTTTGAAAGCTGCATTGCACAGAATCGCCGAATTGCAGCGCGCCGAAATTGAAACTGGTTGTAGCCACGTTGGTCGGGAGTGGGGTCGATGACCCCGTCGTATCGTTGATGCAGGTTAGCCGCGCGCTGTACCGCGAAAGCGCACTGGCGCTGCCAGCTGCCATCGATTCAGTCAGCGTCAGCGATAGCCCCGATGCAAGTGCAGCGGCCGCCGCGGTAAAGGGTCCGAACCCTGTCCCGGTCGATGCGCCGCTTGCGATCACCGTTCCCCCTGTCGTCGATGAAATATCGAAGCGGAACTGGTCAGTCGGATCGACGCGCGCGCCGATGATCTGCTTATTGAGGCGGATCGACGCGAACCGAACGGCAAACATCGCGCCTTGCAGCCCGCCGCCAACCAACGTCGTGGTCACCGTTGTCGGGCT
>JANOQL010000498.1:0-1619 GCA_031414835.1 Sphingomonadales bacterium
GCTTTGGTCGTTACACGACGCTGCCCGAATTGCGCGAAGGTCTGCGGCAGATTTTCCAGGCGGCCAATAGTCACAGGCTGCTGGCTGCGTGATCACAGTCGCTTTTATCACTGCTGAAGGGCAGCGAGTAGAGGCGACTGCCAATGTTGGCGATCGGCTGCTCGAAGTGGCGCAGAATGCCGATCAGCCGCTCGAAGGCACATGCGAAGGCCAGATGGCGTGTTCAACCTGTCATGTGATCGTCGAACCCGACTGGTTTGCGCGGCTTCCCAAGGCCGCCGACGATGAAGAAGATATGCTCGACCTTGCCGCAGGGGCGACGCGCACCAGCCGATTGGCGTGTCAGATCCTGCTCGATCCAGCGCTGGACGGGTTGACTGTGCGCATCCCTGGAGAGGCGCGCAACATGCAGGGTCGTTGATTTCCGGCATCGATTGGGCCATATATACTGACGGGAATCGGGCGGACGGTGCACTCGCCAACCTGGTCAGAGCCGGAAGGCAGCAGCCACAACGAATTCGTGCCGGGTCGTCCGGTTCCTACCTTCGCACTTCTGCGGGCGGGTTTATTCAGCCTCAGTCGGCGCTTCGGTAGGCGCTGTATCTTCGACAAATGATTCAAGCGGCGGCTCGTTTGCATTGCCAACGGGTTCGGTCGCGCGTTTGTCCCCCAGCATCCAGCCCTTGTCAGGGATTTGTTCGGTCGATCGCAGCGTGAACTCTTCAAGCATCCCGCTACGCCACACCCAGATGCCGAGCACCAACACGAACGCCAGCACCGAAAGGATAAGAAACACCAGAACGCCGGAAATCCGTGAGGTATCTTCGGCGCTGGTCTGTTTGAATTCGGGATCGCGGCCCAGCTCATCGCGAAGCATCTGCTGATAGAGTTGGCGGCGCATCGCGTCGGGCGCATGTGCCGAAGTGCGCCAGCTGTTGCCCTTGGGGCGTTCGACGACGTCGTCACGCTTCGCCATTGTGATCGCTTAGCCGAATTGATCGAAGAAATGGTAAATGTGCATCTGTGACGAAACCATGATAGCTTCCAATATTCCAAGGTGGGACAAAAGGAGCCGTCCGATGGAACGACACGGAGACGAAATCCGGTTATCGACCGAAGAGGCAAGCGGCGGGAGCCAGCCCAAAATTGTGCGTTACATGCTGGCGGGATCGTTACTCCTTGCCATACTGGCTTTGTCGGCGATCTGGATCACAGGTGCGTTGACCAACTGAGCGGCGCCGTTCGACACCGCCAACGCTTCGCACTAATAAGCTGGCGATGAGCGAATCTATCGAGGAACCAGATTTCGATCTGGGGGAGGTTGCCCCCTCTGACGCGTCCGTTTCCGCGCAGCCCTATCGCGTGCTTGCGCGGAAATACCGTCCACAGACCTTTGCCGAACTGATCGGGCAGGACGCGATGGTGCAGACGCTGGGCAATGCGATCCGGCGCGGGCGGCTGGCGCATGCGTTTTTGCTGACGGGGGTGCGCGGGGTTGGCAAGACGTCGACCGCGCGGCTGGTTGCCAAAGCACTCAACTGCATCGGCACCGATGGCGAGGGCGGCCCAACGATCGATCCGTGCGGCGTGTGCGAACCGTGCGTGGCGATCGCCGAAGG
>JANOQL010000499.1:0-3968 GCA_031414835.1 Sphingomonadales bacterium
GGTCCGAACTTATCGCCGATACCGAAACTCCGGTTTCGGCAGCGCTGAAACTGATCGAGCCGGGTCGCGGCGATTTCATCCTTGAATAGGTTGAAGGCGGGTCGGTTCGCGGGCGCTACAGCCTGATCGGGCTAGCCCCAGACCTTGTGTTTCGCGCCGATGCCGAAAGGTGCGAGATCAACCGCAACTGGGCATTGTCGCGCGACGCATTCGAAGTCATCGACGCCGAAACGCTGCCCGCCCTGCGCGCGCTCGTCTCCGAATTTCGCTTCAAAGTCCCCGACGGATTTCCCGCAGCCTTGTCATGCTTCGTCGGCTACTTCTCATATGAAACCGTCGGACTGGTCGAACGGCTCAACCGCCCGCCTGCAAACCCGCTCGCGCTGCCCGACATGGTCTTTGTCCGGCCCACCGCGATCCTGATCTTCGACAGGCTGTCGGACAGGCTGACGATTGCCAGCCCGATCTGGTCGGCTGGATCGCAAACCGCCGGTGCGGCCATCGATCAGGCATTGGCGCGGATTGACGATGTTGCCGCGCGATTGTCGCAACCACTGGGTGCCGAAACGCGATCTGCTGATATTATCAGCGATGAAATCACCCCTGCAATCGCGCCATCGCACTACGCAGAGCTGGTCAGCCGTGCGCAGCATTACATCGAGGCAGGCGACATTTTTCAGGTGGTGCTTGCGCAACGCTTCACCCGCGAATTTCCGCTGCCGCCGCTCGAGTTGTATCGTGCGCTGCGGCGGATCAATCCCTCCCCGTTCCTCTATTTCCTTGATTTCGCCGATTTTGCGCTGGTTGGATCGAGCCCTGAAATCCTCGTCCGTGTTCGCGATGGTGAGGTGACGATCCGTCCCATCGCCGGAACCCGACCGCGCGGGGCATCGGCAAGCGAAGATGAGGCCAATCGCCAGTCGCTGCTCGCCGATCCCAAGGAACGCGCCGAACATCTGATGCTGCTCGACCTCGGCCGAAACGATGTCGGACGTGTGGCCGAAGCCGGATCGGTACGAGTAACAGACAGCTACTCTGTCGAGTTCTATAGCCACGTTATGCACATCGTCTCGAACGTCGTCGGCACGCTAGACGCAAAGCATGACGCCATCGACGCACTCATGGCGGGCTTTCCCGCAGGCACCGTCAGCGGCGCACCCAAGGTGCGCGCGTGCGAAATCATCGCCGAACTCGAACCTGAAACACGGGGGGCCTATGCGGGCGGCGTCGGCTATTTCAGTCCATCGGGAGACCTCGATAGCTGCATCGTGCTGCGCACCGCCGTGGTCAAGGATGGCAAGATGCACGTTCAGGCAGGTGCCGGGATCGTCGCCGATTCGATCCCCGCCTATGAACAGCGCGAATGCGAAGCCAAGGCAGGCGCGCTGCTCGCGGCGGCCAAAGAGGCCATTGCCGTCGCCGCGTCATCTAAATTCGGGCAGTAGGGAACACGTCCTGTTTTTTGAGGTTCATTAGCGCGTGAAGACTGTAACGATTTCAGCACATCTCGAATATCAATTTCCCCAGCCAGCAGACGTGCTGCTGGCCATCGAGGTTGCGCAACTGCCCGATCAGACGCTGATTTCTGACCTGCTCACAATCAGGGGCGCAGGTCCGCTGATCAACAAACACGGTCTCGACAATATCGGGCGGCGGACGTGGTTCGAAGCCGATGGGTTACTCACGATCGATTACACCGCACAAGTTGCCATCGACCGCCCTGCGACGTCGCTCGCGGGACTTAATTCGGTGCCGCACTCCGATCTCGACGATGCCAGCATCGCCTATCTCATGCCCAGCCGATACTGCCCTTCGGACCTGCTCGAAAACTTCGTCGCCGATACCTTTCAGGAAGGCGATAAGGGTCAGCAGGTCGAGGCGATGGCCGCCTGGATTTACGATCACATTGCCTATGTTCCCGGCAGTTCGGGCTATCGTGCCACCGCAAGCGATATCTTCCTGTCGCGGCAGGGCGTCTGCCGCGATTTTGCGCACCTGATGATTGCCTTCGCGCGTGCCGATGGCATCCCGGCACGGATGGTCTCGGCCTACGCGCTCGACCTCGATCCACCCGATTTCCATGCGGTGTGCGAAGTCTATCTCAACCACCAATGGCATCTTGTCGATGCGACGCGGCTGGTGCCAGAAACCGACCTTGCCCGTATTGCCGTCGGCCGCGACGCAACCGATGTCGGATTCATGACTATATTCGGAATGGCCGAAATGATCTCGCAATCGATCTTGGTCACTTCTGGTCCGTAACGCTTAAGGCTTGCGTTTTGGCAACCGACCGATCATAGCGCCGCGTCCCCCAAGCGGGATGCACGAAAGCCGGAGGGGCGTTCGCATGGTGCGGCGTCAGCGATCGGTATGAAAGGCAAGACACATGGCTCTTTATGAGCATATTTTTCTTGCGCGTCAGGATCTGGCTCAGGCCCAGGTCGATGCGCTCGCCGCGACGGCAACCGAGATTGTCGAAACGAACGGCGGCAAGGTCGTCAAGACCGAAACCTGGGGGCTTCGCAGCCTCGCTTACAAGATCGCGAAGAACCGCAAGGCGCATTATGTGATGCTTGAGCTTGATGCTCCGGGCACCGTGATCGCCGAGCTCGAGCGCCAGACGCAGATCAACGAAGACATCATCCGCTACATGACCGTCAAGGTCGATGAGCTGGAAGCCGGACCATCGGTGATGATGCGCAAGGGCGATCGCGATCGTGATCGGGACCGCAAGCGTCGTGATCGCGACGACGACAACAGCGAATATTGAGGAAGTAAGACCATGGCCCGTCCATTTTTCCGCCGCCGCAAGTCTTGCCCTTTTTCCGGCAAAAGCGCGCCGAAGATTGATTACAAAGATGTGCGCCTGCTTCAGGGCTTCGTGTCCGAGCGTGGCAAGATCGTCCCGAGCCGCATCACAGCTGTTGCGGCAAAAAAACAGCGCGAACTCGCCCAGGCGATCAAGCGCGCACGTCATCTGGGCCTGCTGCCCTACCTCGTAAAGTAAGGAGCAGATCCGATGGAAGTCATTCTCCTCGAACGCGTCGAAAAGCTCGGTGGCATCGGCGACGTTGTGTCCGTCAAGAACGGTTTTGCACGTAATTTCCTTTTGCCGCGCAACAAGGCGCTTCGTTCGAACGAAGCCAACCGCAAGGTTTTCGAAGCCAACAAGGCCAGGATCGTTGCTGACAATGATGCGCAGCGCACAGATGCCCAATCGGCGGCAAAGAGCGTCGATGGAACGTCTGTTACGTTGATCCGTCAGGCGTCGAACACCGGCCAGCTTTATGGTTCGGTCGCGGTGCGCGATATTGTCGAAGCACTTGTTGCCGATGGCAAGAAGGTCAACAAGCAGCAGGTGGTTCTGGATCGTCCGATCAAATCGATCGGTGTGTTCGACGTCAAGGTCGCTCTTCACGCCGAAGTGGTTGTAGGCGTCAAGGTCAATGTCGCCCGCTCGCCTGAAGAGGCCGATCTGCAAAGCCAGGGCGTCGACGTTATGGCGCAGATGTTCGAAAAAGACGTCGCGGGCTTCACCGAGGATTTCGATCCGAATGCCGAGCCTGGCACGATTGCCGAAGCCGAGCCGGCCCCGGCCGAACCTGCAGTTACCGCTTCGGACGAATAAGATCGCTGCGGCGGAAAGGATGGTGGCATGTTTCGGCTGATCCCTGTCCTTTCCGCCGAGCAGATTTCCGAACTCCGCGCGATTGCTGCCGCTGCGACGTTCGTCGACGGGCGGATCAGCAATCCGCATTCGACCGTCAAAAACAACCTCCAGCTTCACGATCCGGCAACGCACGAGCGGTCGGCGACGATCCTGCGAGCCGCGCTTCTGGCGAGCGATGAGTTTCGCAATATCGCGTTTCCAAAGGCCATCGCGCCGCCGATGCTGACGCGTTATACCCCCGGCATGGCCTATGGCGCGCACGCCGATGCCGCGCTGATGTATTTGCCCAATGGCGTGA
>JANOQL010000500.1:0-13793 GCA_031414835.1 Sphingomonadales bacterium
CGCGACAACGATCCCGGATTTGGGAGCCGGATGCGCGGACAAGGCGTATGGGCCGATCTGATCCGCACCCGCTTCCGCATCGCGTGCAAGCGGCTTGGGTTGAATGCCGAACGGATGGTGCTCGATGAAAGCCAGTTCCACCCGCCCGAAGGCGCGCAAATGCGGCTGTTCTGACGCTTAGTCGAGCACCAGATCCTTGTAACGCTCCCTCAGCGCGACCTTCTGGATTTTGCCCGTCCCCGTATGCGGCAGATCGTCAGCGAAGATCACGCGGTCGGGCATCCACCATTTGGCGATTTTTTCGGACAGATAGGCTTTTACGGCATCCTCGGTCAGATCGGCATCGGGCTTTTTCACGACCACCAACACTGGCCGTTCATCCCATTTGGGGTGCGCAATGCCGATTGCGCCGGCCTCGGCCACTCCGGGACAACCGACCGCAATGTTCTCAAGCTCGACTGAGCTGATCCATTCGCCACCCGACTTGATCACGTCCTTCACCCGGTCGGTGATCTGCATGGTGCCATCGGGGTGAAGCACCGCAACATCGCCTGTATCGAACCATTGGTCTGTATCGCAGGCATCGGCCGCGGCTTTGAAATAGCGTTTGATTACCCACGGTCCGCGAATCTGGAGCGATCCTGATGTGGCCCCATCGCGCGGCGCAACGCCACCATCCTTGTCGATCACCCGCAGTTCGACCCCGAACGGCACGCGGCCCTGCTTCACGACGACATCGATTTTCGCCTCGATCGACAAATCGTCCCAGTCCGATGTTGGCGCACCCATTGTGCCGATGGGCGAGGTTTCGGTCATCCCCCAGGCGTGCGCGACACGGACGCCTCCGCGCATGAGCCGGTCGATCATCGCGCGCGGCGCAGCAGACCCACCGATGGTCACAAGCTGTAGCTTGCCAAGCCCGGCCTCGCGCCCCGCCGCCTTTTCAGCATCGAGGTGAGCGAACATCGCAAGCCACACTGTTGGCACGCCTGCCGAATGCGTAATGCCTTCGCTCAGCATCAATTGGTGCAGGATAGGTGCCTCGTTTGTGACCGAAAAGACGAATTTGACGCCCGCCGCAGCGCCTGCAAATGGCAGTCCCCAGCTGGCGGCGTGAAACATCGGCACGATGGGCAACAACGCCGACGTGGCCGACAGGTTGAACACGCCCGGCGCAACTTCTGCCATCGCATGAAGCATATGGCTGCGATGTTCGTAGAGCACGCCCTTGGGATTGCCCGTTGTTCCGCTGGTGTAGCACAGCATGCACGGATCGCGTTCATCGCCGTCATGCCATTGATAATTGCCATCCTGCGATGCGACCAGCGCGGGGTACCCAGCATCATCGTCGAACACGATGAAATGTTCGACACTGGTCAGATGCGGCTTCAACCGGTCGATCATCGGCTGGAATTGCTTGTCGTAAAGCAACACGCGGTCTTCCGCATGATTGATAATGTAGATCAGATCCTGATCGAACAGCCTGACGTTGATCGTATGGATCACGCCGCCAAAACCGATCGCGCCATACCATGTGGCAAGGTGGCGGTGGTGGTTCATCGCGATCGTGCCGATGCGGTCTGCCGGTTTCAGCCCCATCCCGGCAAACGCTTGGGCCAGCTTGCGCGCATCGGCCGCAACGCCTGCCCAATCGGTGCGTTCAAGACTGCCATCGGCCCAGCGCGTCACAATCTCACGCGATCCGCATTCGCGCGCGGCGTGATCGATCAAATGGGTGACCCGCAGCTTCCAGTCCTGCATTCCGCCTAACGTCATCACTGTCTCCCATTATCGTCGGTTGTTACCGGGATAGGGTTACAGTCGGGCGAAGGGAAGCCCGCAGCAGCGCACTAGGTGTTAGTCGGTAGGTTCGGGTGCAGGGCGGTCGAGCTTCTTCTTGATTTTGTCCTTATTGGCATAGAGCAGCGCGGCCATCACCGCCGCTGATCCTACGCCGAGGCCGATACCGGCGCGCAGCATGTTCTGGCGGCGTTTCGCGTCATCCTCAGGGTGCTTCGGGTCTGGCGTTGTGTCTTCGGTCATGTTGGTTCTCCTGCAAGGCGCGCTGGCTGCCAGATATAAACGTCCGGTACAGTGTCAATGATCCCGACCGGCAAAACATAGCCGACAGGGCAAGCCGCTATTCCGAAGAGGATGCGATTTCCGAAAGAAAATTGGAATCCAAAACCGTGATCTGTCCATGATTGAGCGAAATCACGCCGGCATCGGCCCATGCCGATAACTGCCGGTTGATATTCTCACGGCTCATTCCGGCAAACGACCCGAGCTCGCTTTGCGACAGATCGAGCCGCAACCGCCCGTCTTCGGAACCCGCCAGCGTCAGCCGCTGGAGAAACCGCGCCAAACGCGGGCCTGACGCGAACGCACGGTCGCTTTCGATGGTGTTATTGGTCTGGCGCAACCGCCGCGCCAGTTCGCGCATCAGCCGCCATGCCATGCCGCCTTGCCGCTCGACAAAGGCTTCGAACCCGGCACGAGTCAGGCGGAGATAGCTCCCCGCGCCAAGTGCAATCACCGATGCCGTGCGCGCGCCGCCATCAAGCACCGCAATCTCCCCGAGCACTGCACCTGCGTCGGCATAGTCGAGCGTGATCTCACGTCCGTTCATCGCAACCATCGTCACTTTCGCATTGCCTGCGAGCAAAATGATCAGCATGTCTCCCGGATCGCCTTGGAGGAGCAGCGTCTGCCCCTTTTTCATGTCGTGGCGCGTCGCAAGCGAGAGCAGATCGGTCAGTTCATCGGCGCGGCATGCCGCAAACAGCGAACCTTCGGGAAGCAAGATGGACAGTTCGGCTGCGTTCATGCGTTGATCCCCCGCGACATCAGCGTGCCAGAATCTGGCAGAAACCTTACGTTAATCGACAAATCGCCGACTGTCACATCGTGAACGCGATCAGCCTGAAAGCCAACAGAAAATTATGCGCCGTCACACTTCAAGGCGCGTCAACGCACACGCAGTCGTCAGCCCCAGTCCGCGCTTCATCGCAGGATAGGCACGCACAGTGGCCGCCGTCATCGCCAGTTCAAGGCGAACGGTGCGACCATATTGGGCCTCGATTGCATCGCCAAGCGCGGCAGCGTCTGCCGACTGCTGCGCAATCGCAGCACCAAACACGAATGCGGTTTGAAGGTCGCCCTCAGGCGGTTCGCCACGCAATGCCGTATTGATTAGGCCGCGATCGACGCCGTCTTGCAATGCGATCTCGGCACAGGTGATCGCGCACGGCCCGCAATCTTCGATGAGGGTTGCCCCCATTCTGGCCATATGAAACAGATCGGCTGGCGCTTCATAGCGATGAAAGGTTGCAGGCTGAAAATGCTTGAACTTTTCGAGCACCCCGCCGGGAGCGTTCGCAATCTCGCGAATGTAATCGCTCTCCCCATGCGCTCGCTGTTCGACGACGCGCAGATAGGCAAAATCGGGAACCCCGGCAGGCGCAATTCGCTGCCTCGCAATCAGGATGCCGAGCCCGATCCACACCAGAAGCGGAGGGCCAAGAACGCCCGGTGCGTCCTGCCAGAAGACATTGGGCGCGCAGACACCTGTCAGCACCTCCCAGATATGGAGAACGCCATGCGCCGTCAGCCAGAGATTCCCCGCAGCCGCAGCCAGCCACCGCATCGTCGGGCGAACCGCAGCGAACCCGAGCATTGCCCCGCTCGCCAGATAGGCAAGGCCGATGTCTCGGATGAAATGCTGGTTGGGCGGCCCTGTAAACCTGACCGTGGGCACCGCCTGATACCAGCCATAAGGATCGATCAGCATGAAGCCGCCGTTTGCCAGCGCAAACAACGCGGCAAATGCGATCAGCGCCTGCACGATCCTGTCGCGTGCGTCGGGCTTTCCCATCATTTTCGCGCGACCGGCGCTGTCGCTGGCGTCCCCAAAAACCGCGGTGCGGGCGCTGGTTGATCGGCTCCGTTGAGTTTGACGAACGTCCCCCGCGCCTGGTTGTGCGGATGCTCAAGCGCCTCGGCCATTGAGAGGATCGCGCCGAAGCAAACGTCGGTGCCTTCCATCAGCCCGGCCCAATGATCGCGCGGCTGGCTCTTGAGGATCGCAGCGATCTTGTCCTTGAGGCTGGGCCATTTCGATTTATCCATCTGCGCATCGAAATCGGCATCATCGGTGATGCGCAGCTTCGCCCGCATCAGCGCGTAGAATTGCGGCTCGATCGATCCCAACGAGATGAACTTGCCATCGGCGCATTCATAGGTGTCGTAGAAGTGCGCGGCGGTATCAAGCATGTTGACCCCGCGCGTATCTTCCCACGCGCCCATCGCGCGGAAGCCCCATTGCATCGCGTGGATGATCGCGGCGCCATCGGTCATCGCAACATCGATCACCTGCCCTTGCCCGCCGCGCTGGACGTTGAGCAACGCGGCAACCATCCCGAACGCGAGCATCATCCCGCCGCCCGCAAAATCCCCGATCGCGTTGGTCGGCGGGGTAGGCTTCTGATCGGGTCGGCCATAGCCATGCAGATTGCCCGTGATCGAGATGTAGTTGATGTCATGCCCTGCCGCCATCGCGAGCGGGCCGGTCTGGCCCCAGCCCGTCATGCGTCCGTAAACGAGCTTGGGATTGTCGGCGAGCAGCACGTCTGGCCCCAGCCCCATCCGCTCCATCACACCGGGACGGAAACCTTCGAAAATGCCATCGGCGGTGCGGCATAATTCGCGGACCTGCGCGACGCCCTTTGGCGATTTCATATCGAGCTGCACCACCTCACGGTTGCGCGACAGTACGTCGCGACCCTGCATGTCGGGCGCGCCCACTCGCTCGACGCGGATCACCCGCGCGCCATGGTCGGCGAACATCATGCCGGCGAACGGCCCCGGGCCAATACCCGCCATCTCGATGAGGATGATCCCGTCCAATACGCCTGCCATATCTGCTCTCCTTTTGCCGTTCGGGGTGCAGCGGGTTTCCGTTTCCGTCAACCCGTCATTGCTCATCCTCCCTATCGACTTGCGATGGGGAGGATGAGCGTGTTGCATACCACAACACCTTCCTTAAGGTCGCCGACACACTCGGAGACAAGACATGACCATCAGCCTGTATGACGCCCTAATCCCGCAATTCCGGCAATTGCTTGGTTCGACCAAATCTCTGCTCACCAAAACGGAAGCGCATTGCGCCGAACATGATCTGCCGCACAGCGACCTGATCGGCGCGCGGCTGATCGAGGACATGCAGCCGTTTGCCTACCAGGTGAAATCGACGTGCGAACATTCGATCGGCGCGATCCGGGCGGTCCGCGCGGGCGTGTGCACACCAAGCCTTGCCGCCCCGCCTGAAAGTTTCGAAGCGTTGCATGCAATGGTCGATGCTGCGGATTCCGATCTCGCCGCGCTGACGCGTGAGGAAATCGAGGGCTTTGTCGGTCAGGATATGCGGTTCGAATTCAAGACGATGGTGATCCCGTTCACTGCCGAGAACTTCCTCCTGTCATTCGCGCAGCCCAATTTCTATTTCCACGCAACCACTGCGTATGATGTGTTGCGGATGAAGGGCGTCTCGCTCGGCAAGATGGTGTTCCTCGGGCGGCTGGCAATGAAGGGCTAGCCAAAGCGCCCGACCCAGCCTAAGCGAACCGCCGTTATAGGTGCCCGAAAGGGCTCAAAAGGGAAGCCGGTGCGAAACCGGCGCTGTTCCCGCAACTGTAACCGGGGAGCGAACCGCAACTACGCCACTGATCGAATTAGGGGACTGTCCCTCAATTGGTTGGGAAGGCAGCGGGGAGCATCGATCCGGGAGTCAGGAGACCTGCCTGTGACCGCTGATCCTTTGCGCGTGCGGGAAGACACGGGCGAACGGGGGCATTTCCTCGCGTGACGGCAACTGTGTTGAACGTCATGTGGAAGGAAGATTCAAATGTATCGTTACCTGCTCGCCGCGCCGTTGCTGGCGCTTGCTACGCCTGTGTTTGCGCAACCGGTCCGTGAACCCGGAGACTTTTGCCGCGATCAGCTGGTAGACCGTCAAGCTGTCGAAGACGGACTGTTTCACCCGGTTTGTGATCCGAGGACTGACATCATCGTCACGGCGAGTGCCGCAAGCCAGACGCCTGAGCGAAGCGGCCGCGCAGTAAGTCTGCTGCAATCGACCGACATCGCTCGCCTCCAGCTTCCCACCGTTGCGGACTTGCTCGCCACCACGCCCGGCGTCACCGTCTCTTCAAACGGCGGAATAGGCGGGTTTTCAGCTGTCCGCATTCGTGGAGCCGAGGGCGAGCAAACGCTGACGCTGATCGATGGCGTGCGTGTCAACGATCCGGCCTCACCCGGCGGGGGGTTTGATTTCGGCAATCTGCTTATCGGCAACATCGATCGGATCGAGGTGTTGCGCGGCCCTAACTCGGTGCCATGGGGCAGTCAGGCAATTGGCGGTGTGGTCAATATCATCACTGCCGCGCCAACGGAAGAACTGTCCGGCGCAGCACGCGCCGAATATGGCTATAAAGATCGCATCAACCTCTCAGGCAATATCGGCACGCAGACGGGGATCATCACCGCCGGCATCGGCGGCGGCTATTTCCGTGATGATGGCATCAGCGCGTTCAAGGATGGCATCGAGCGCGATGGCTATCGTCAATATGCCGCCAATGGCCGCCTTGGCATCGCTGTTTCGGATGCAATCGATATCGATCTGCGTGGCAACTATGCCAATAGTCGTGCCAATTTCGATGGCTTCCCGCCGCCCGCCTTTGCCTTTGCCGACACACCGCAATTCTCGAAGACCGAGCAGATTTTCGGCTATGCCGGGATCAACGCGCGAGGCTTCGGTGGCAAGCTGCGCACCCGCATCGCCTATTCCCGCGCCGATACCGACCGCGCAAACTTCGCCGCCCCCGGTGCCGCCGCAGGCTTTACTGCCAAGGGCATTGTCGATCGTTTCGAGGCGCAAGGCGATGCTGACATCACCCAAGGCGTCCGCGCAGTGTTCGGGGCCGAGCATGAACGCTCTCGCTTCGACGACGGCAGCAGCATCGTCCGCACGCGCGCCACGAGCGGTTATGCGCAGCTGATCGCCGATCCCACTGACACCGTCACGCTCACCGGCGGCGCACGCATCGACGATTACCGCACCTATGGAACCAAGACGACGGTATCGGGCAATGTGGCCTGGCGGCCGACGCGCACCACAATCGTTCGCGCGGCCTATGGCGAAGGTTTCAAAGCACCAACCTTGTTCCAGTTGTTCAGCTTTTTTGGGAACGAAACGCTCAATCCCGAACGCGCCAGGAGCTACGAAATCGGCATCGAGCAGTCCGCGCTTAACAACCAGCTTCGCTTCGGCGTGACCGCATTCCGCCGCAATACCCGAGGCCAGATCGATTTCATGTCTTGCTTCGGCCAATCGAATGGCATCTGCACCAATCGTCCTTTTGGCACCTTCGACAACATCCGCCGCACACGCGCAGAGGGCATCGAGGCCTTTGTGCGGATCGCACCGACACAGTCTTTGAGCGTGGGAGCAAACTATAGCTATATCGACGCCACCAATCGCGACACGGGACTTGTCCTGCTCCGCCGCCCGCGCCACAGCGTCAATCTGTCGGCCGATTGGACTGCGTTCGCCAAGCTGAAGCTTGGCGCCTCGCTCCGTCTTGCCAGCGATAGCGCCGATAGCGATTTCCAGACCTTTTCGCGAACCTCCCTCGATGGTTACGAGCTCGCTAGCGTCCGTGCATCTTACCCCGTTTCCGAGCAGATCGAAGTCTTCGGCCGCCTCGAAAACCTGTTCGATGCGCAATATGAAACCGTCAGCGGCTTTGGCACCTATGGCCGCAACGCGCACATCGGCATCCGGGGACGGTTTTGATGCGCGCCGTCAATGCGAGCAGCGCGGCAATCCAGCGTCCAATGCGCCACAGTCTGGGTTGCCGCGCCACGCTCGCAATGACGAATGTGGGTATTGAGCAGCAAGGCAAACCCCGTTACGCCATATCAGGAAGAGGACGCAGTCGATGACCAGCAGTTTCACCACACCCCGCAACGCAGCCTGGCCTGCCATTCTTGCCGCTGCAACGGTTCTCGGCAGCCTTGCACTCGCATGCGTGTTTCCATTCGCAGCGTTCGCCGCGTTGGCCGCACTCACGCTCGACAAGCGGTCGGGGATTACGCTGGTCGCGACGGTGTGGGCAGTCAATCAAGCAGTCGGCTTCTTTCTGCTGACGTTCCCGTGGGATGCCCAAGCTGTCGGCCATGGCATCGCCATCCTGGGTGCGACCTTGGCCGGTTTCGGCATTGCGCGGATGATGTCTGACCGCATTGCCAACCCGGTCCTTCGCTGCAGCGCGGCGCTGATCGCAGCTTTTGCGGTTTATCAAGCGCTCCTCGCCGCCTACGCGCAAGTCGGCGGGGGGGCGGAAAACTTCACCCCTGCGATCGTCTTCGACGTCGCGCGCAACGATGTGCTGTGGTTTGCCGGACTGATGGGCATCCGGTTCCTGCTGACCCGGATCACCGGCGAACGACTGATCGCAGCGGCGGCCTGAGGCAGCCAGTAACGGGCAGGCAGTCACGCAGTAAGGGCTTTCGACAAAGCGAACACGTATCGCGGTCAAATCTCTTGATATGGTGTAACATATATCGCTAAGGGACTTCCGAATTGGTTTAACCCGGAGTGACTTTGTGCGCCTTACCCTTGCGACCGCGCTTGCCGCGACACTTGCCGTCCCTGCTATTGCCCAGGACGCGTCCGAACGCGGCGATCATCATGGCGGTAATGATGAGATCATCATCACCGCGATCCTTGCGCGCACGCAAGCCGATTTGCTTTCGGGCACATCGGTGCTGTCAGGTGCAGACCTGACCCGAGAATTGCGCCCGACGATCGGTGACACATTATCACGGCAAGCTGGCGTTTCTGCGACGTCGTTCGGGCCGAACGCGTCACGGCCGGTGCTGCGCGGGTTTCAGGGAGAGCGTGTCCGCGTGCTGTCCGATGGGATCGGCAGTTTCGATGTCTCGAACACCAGTGTCGATCACGCGGTGGTCATCAATCCGCTGAATGCTGACCGGATCGAAGTGCTGCGCGGCCCAGCAGCGCTCCTATACGGATCGTCGGCAATCGGTGGCGTTGTCAACGTGATCGATAGCCGGATCCCGCGTGCCATGCCCGATGAAGGGTTCCACGTAGATGCCATCGGCACCTATGGCAGCGCGGCTAACGAACGTTCCGGCGGGGGCCGGGTCGATCTGCCCTTAAGCGACAAGTTCGTTCTGCATTTCGATGGCAGCTATTTGAAGACCCGCGATCTCGATGTCGGTGGGTTTGTGTTGACACCCGCATTGCGCGCGATCGCTGCGGCAAGCCCTGATCCTGACATTGCTGACCTAGCCGAACTTCGCGGTCGCCTTCCAAACAGCGCTGCGCGAACGTGGGAAGTTGCAGGCGGTGCAGCGCTCATCCTCGATAATGGCAATCTGGGATTCTCGGTCAGCCGCCATGACAGTCTGTATGGCGTTCCGATACGCTACTCGCTCGATCCTGCTGTTGAGGCTGAAGCGGTCCGGCTCGACGTCAAACAGACCCGCGCCGATCTGCGTGCCGAAATCAATCCTGCCTCTGGCTTTATCGATGCCATCCGTTTTCGGGCAGGGTATGCCGATTACAAACATAACGAACTTGAAGAGACAGGCGAAATAGGGACGACGTTCCTCAATCAGGGAATGGAAGGCCGCCTCGATCTGGTCCAACGCGAACGTAATGGCTGGCAAGGCGCGATAGGAGCACAAGTTTTCGTTCGCGATCTCAATATCATTGGCGCAGAGAAATTCCTGCCGCGCAGTGAAACCCGGCAACTTGGCATCTACACCGTCCAGTCGTTCGATCTTGGCCGCGCGCGCGCCGAAATCGGCGGACGTGTTGAACGCACAACTGCATCTGCTGCGGCTGACGACGATCTCGGCAACGCGGACTTGCGCCGCCGCTTTACCGCCAAATCGGGATCGGCAGGCGTGAGTTATGAAATAGGCACAGGCTGGCGCGTTGGTCTCAACCTGTCCTACACAGAGCGCGCACCCGCCGCCGAAGAGCTGTTTGCCAACGGTCCGCACGCGGGCACGCAAGCCTTTGAGGTAGGCAATCCCTTGTTCGCCGAGGAAAAATCAAAAGGCATCGAGGCCACACTGCGTGGCAATGGCGATGGCTATTCACTTGCCGCATCGGCCTATTACAGCGATTTCGACGGGTTTATTTACGAGCAGCCAAACGGCGACATCGAAGACGATCTGCCTGTGTTCCAGTTTTTGCAGGACGACGCCCGGCACTATGGCGTCGAAATCGAGGCCACCGCCCGACTGGCGCAGATTGGCAATTTTGCGATCAATCTCGATACCGTCGGCGACTACACCCGCGCAAAAATCAAAAGCGGAGGGCCTAATATCCCGCGCATTCCTGCGCTCCGCTTGCTTGGCGGGATCGCGGCACAATCGGATGTTCTAAACGGTCGTGTCGAGGTCGAATGGGTCGATAATCAGACGCGCATTGCGGCGTTCGAAACCGTCACCAATGGCTACACGATGGTCAACGCCTCACTAGGCTTCAAACCATTCGGCGCCGAACGCGGCATCGACCTGACGCTGTCAGCAAATAATGTTTTTGACGTGAACGCTCGCCGTCATGCCAGCTTCCTCAAGGATTTCGCCCCGCTTTCGGGACGCGATATCCGGATTTCGGCAAGAATTTCATTCTAGGTAAACACAACGAAGTGGCGGGGCCGCCGCTGGGGGATGAGCGGCCCCGCCACTGATTACGCTGCCAGTTTCAAGCAGCGCCGAATGACGACCATTCCTGTTATCTTCGAACCGGCATCGGGGGTTGGGAACCAACGCCGCTTCGATGTCTGCTTGTATGATCGCGACAGTTAACAGCATGTTGTCGGTATGGCGTCGAACGCGCCGCAACCGACTGAATTGGCGCAGGATCGGATTAAAGCTCGCGCAAAACCTGAGCAGGCCTTGCTGCAAGCGCCGGAAGCGATCCCGCCATGCCGAGCGCAATGACTGTTACGCCTCCGAGCGCAATTGTGATCGCCACTTGCAACCAGTCGGGATCCCAATCGAGCTGGAGCGTTTCTGTTACCACCAGCCATCCGCCGAGTGCTGAAACCCCGAAAGCTATCGCCGACACCAGTGCCGCGAGGCCGGCATATTCGATGGCCTGGGCAGCGAGCACTTGCCAGCGGCTGGCACCCAGCGTTTTGAGGATGACGGCATCGTAAATCCGCGCGCGCCGGGCCGCGGCAATCGCGCCGATCAGCACAGCAATGCCTGCCAGAACCGCGACTAGCGACGCAACGCGCACTGCACTTGCCAATTGCCCCATCAGCAACCCGATCTGGCCGATCACATCTTTCACCCGGATCATTGACGATGAGGGGAAGCGTTCGGCCATCGCGCGGTTCAACGCGGTTTCCCTTGCCTGAGGCACCCCCACAGTTGCCATATAGGTATATGGCGCGCCGTCGAGCGCACCCGGCGAAAAGATGAGCGCGAAGTTGAACCCGAGGCTGTCCCAGTTGATTTCACGCGTGCTGGCAATCTCGGCTTCAAGCTCGACCCCAAGGACTGAGATTGTCATGCGGTCACCGGGCTTCAGCGATAGCGCGGTTGCCGCCCGCTCATCGATCGACACCAGCGGCGGCCCGGCATAATCTTCTGCCCACCAATTGCCTGCGACCACGCGATTGCCTTCGGGCAGCTTCGCTGTAAACGTCAACCCACGATCACCGCGCAATATCCACGCATCGTCGGGGATCGATTTCATATCCGAAACGCGCATGTCGTTAATCGCCACCACCGGCCCGCGCAGCGAAGGCACCGTGTTGATTTCAGCCTTGGGCGCGATCCCGGTGACAAGCCCGCGAAACTGGTCGACCTCGGTATTGGGAATATCGAGCACAAAGAAACTCGGCGCACGATCAGGGATTTGCGACTGTAGCTGGCGCGCGAAATTACTCTCGATGACAGCGAGTAGCCCGAACAGCGTCATCCCGAGGCCGAGCGCGACGACAAGCTGGACGGTCTTCGCACCTGGCCGGTAGAGGTTGGCAATCGCCAGCCGGATCAATGGGGCTGTTGGCCGAGGCGCGCGCTTGGCTGCCCGCTGGATCGCCCAGCCAAGCGCGAGAAGGATCAACAGCACTGCGATGGCTCCGGCAACGAACAACGCTGCAAACATCGGCTCGCGCGCGGTGAAGATAGCAAGTGCACCTATCGCAAGCGCAAGCACGCCCGCTGTTACAGCAGCAGACCGCGCGGGCGGGGGCAACGCTTCAACCCCACCCCTGAATAGCGATGCCGCCGCGACCCTTCGCGCGCGCGACAATGGCACGACGGCGAATAATACTGCCGTCAGCACCCCGAACGCCAGCGCCAGCCCGAGCGGCGCAGGATACAGCCCGAGCTGCGGCGGCACAGGCAACAGATCGCTCGCCAGCGTTGCCACCAGCCACGGTGCCGCAGCCCCTGCGACCAACCCCATCGCCATCGCGCCTGCCGAAACAATCGCAATCTGGATTAGATAGGTTGTCGCGATCGTCTGCGATGCCGCGCCCAGCGCCTTCATCGTGGCAATCGCGGGCCGTTTGCTTTCAAGCCATGATGACACGCCATTGCCAACGCCGATGCCTGCAACGATCAGCGCAGTCAGCCCGACAAGCGCCAGAAATTGCCCCATCCGCTCGATGAATCTCCGTGTGCCGGGTGCGCCATTGCTCCGGTCCTGCACTTCCCAGCCCGCCGACGGGAACGCCTTGACCAAGCGATCACCCACCGCCGCAGGATCGACGCCTGGTGCAGTTTTGATCTTATACTTCGATGTAAAAAGGCTGCCCGGCTGGACAAGCTGCGTTGCGGCAATCCCATCCATATCGGCAAGCACGACGGGGCCGAATGTGAAGCCGTCACCAATCCGGTCGGGCTCCTTATCAACGATTCCCATCACGATGAACCGCGCCTCGCCGACGCGAAAGCTGCTGCCGACCTTGAGATCGAGTCGTTCTGCCAGTGCAGATGCGATCGCAACCTGTGTCCCTGCCGGACGATTGGCTGCGGCACCCTCAACCAGCGCAAACGCGCCATAAAGCGGCCAGTTGGAGTCGACGCCCTTAAGCTCGATCAGCAGGCTTTCGCCGCTATCGGCAATCGCCATTGCGCGCATCTGGATCGTCTGTGCAACGCGCCCTTCCTTGGCAAACGCCGCGAGTTCGGCGGCATCGGCCTGCCGCTGCGAGACTTCGAATTCAACATCGCCGCCAAGCAACGTCCGCCCCTGCGAAGACAGCCCCGCGACAATCGACGCGGTCAGGCTGCCGACCGATGCAATCGCCGCAACGCCCAGGAACAGGCAGATCGCCAGCAACCGCAGCCCTGAGAGCCCACCCCTCAGGTCACGCAGCGCCAGCGACCAAGCCAGTTTCATTCCGCTTCATCCTCCCCATTTCCCTTGAAATGGGGAGGGGGACCGTTTGACGCGAAGACGTCCAATGGTGGAGGGGCCACTCGGCCACAGCGCCCAGCCCCTCCGTCAGTCGTCTGCGCGACTGCCACCTCCCCATCGCAAGCGACGATGGGGAGGATGAAGTTGCCGATTGTCATCGTGCCGATTTCACCGACGCGATCCACAGATCGACCTGCTCTTCGAGCACATCGAGCGGGACCGGACCATTCTTGAGCACGACATCGTGGAAGCCGCGGACGTCGAACTTTTTGCCGAGAGCTTTTTCCGATTTGGCACGCAACTCGCTGATTTTCAG
>JANOQL010000501.1:0-3814 GCA_031414835.1 Sphingomonadales bacterium
CTGGGCATCGGTATCATCGGATTGATGCTGCTGTGGAACGACTTCGGCTTCTACTTGCAGCAGCTTTATCTCGTGATGGGTTTCGCCGCATCGGCCTATGGTGCCTTCTTCGTCACATTCTTCGCGATGCCGCTGTTTGGCGGGCGCGCTTATGATGACAATGGCTATCTGCCGATCAAGGTCGGTCGTTTGTCGATAGACCTGAATGTCACTGTGTTCGGGACGTTCGTCATCCTTCTCATCATCGCAGCAGCCAGCATCGAAGGCGCATGACTGCGTGTTCCGATTTCATCCAAGGACAATCCATGCCCATTCAAAATGACCTGCTCGAACGCGTCATGCCTTTGCTTCCCGGTTTGGAAGCACGGGCGCAAGCCTGTGAGGATGCGCGCCAGGTGCTCGATGAAAACGTGTCGGCACTTCGCGACGTCGGCTATCTCGATGCGTTCAAGCCCAAAGCCTATGGCGGGCTCGAACTTTTGCCAAGCCAGCTATATCCTGTGACTGCGGCGATTGCCGGTGCCTGTCCATCGACCGCATGGGCGATGCAGTTGCTGATCGCGCATTCGCACGCCGTCGCTTATTATGACAAGAAATTGCAGGAGGAAATCTGGGGCGCCGATCCGGCCGCGATGATTTCTTCGTCTGTCGCTCCGTTTGGAAAGACCGAACCGGCAGAAGGCGGCATCCGCCTCTCGGGCAATTATTCATGGTCCAGCGGATGCGATCATGCCAGCTGGGCGATGGTCGGATTCCTGCAAACCAACGCCGAAACTGGCGAAAAGGAACACGCGCTCGCGATCCTGCCAAAGTCTGACTATCAGATTGTTGACACATGGTTTGCAGGCGCAATGAAAGGCACTGGCAGCAAAGACCTTGTTATCAAGGATGTATTCGTCCCCGATTACAGGATCGAAACGTTCGCGGCGCTCAATTTCGGCGCGGCACGCGGCGCGGGCCTGCATGATGGCGCGTTGTTCCGGCTGCCGTTCCAGCCCATTTTCGGTGGCGGGTTTTCCGCCGTTTCATTGGGGATCGCAAAAGCCGCGCTGCAAAAATACCGCTTGCGACTGACCGACCGGCATCGCGCTTACACCGGCGCCAAAGTGTCTGAATCCGCGCCTGCCTATATGAAGCTGGCCGAGGCCCACCACATCGTCATGGCCGCAGAAGCGCTGCTGGCAAAGGAATGGGCGAATTTCGATCTTTACGCCACCAACGGCATCCCGCCAGATATGGACGTGTTCATTGGCTGGCGAACCACGCAGGCCTATGCCACCAAATTGTCGGTTCAGGCCGTCAATCTCGTGTTTGGCGCAAGCGGCGGTGGGGCCATTTATTCGAACAGCCCGTTGCAGCGGCTGTTCCGCGACGCGCAAGCCACAGCAGCCCATGCCTATTCGGATTATGATGTGGTCGCGCAGATTCTCGGCCGTCACCTGATCGGCATGCCGATGGATGCAAAGCTGCTTTGATCCCGCGATTTCCGAACAAGGAACAGTGATTATGAAATGGCTCAGTTTCGCTGCGCAGGGGCGCGAATGCTTTGGCTTTATGCTGGATGACGGCACGGTTGTCGATTACGCAATGGCAGCGGCAGCAACAGGCAAAGGCGCACAGCCTCGCACGCTGCTGGAATTCGTCGAGGCCGGAGACAGCGAACGCGCTGTTGCAGATGAGATTGCGGCCCGCCTCGCAAACGGCAGCCTCAAGACCGCAACGCACGCGATTGCCGACATCCAGTTCCGCGCACCGATCCGTCGTCCCTCGAAAATACTGGGCGTGCCGATCAACAATTCTTCGATCAACAAATGGGGGCACCGTGCGTGGAAAGCGCCCGGTCTGTTCATGAAACCCCCTTCGGCGCTGATTGGCCATGGCGATGCCATCGTGATCCGCAAGGATTATGGCCTGACGCACCCGGAGCCGGAACTTGCGGCCGTGATTGGCAAACGTGCGCGAGATATACGCGAAGACGAAGTTCTCGATCACATTTTCGGGTTCACGATCATCAACGACATCACCTCTCCCAAACTGAAGGAAGAGGACAGCATCGAAATCAACATGCCAGGGCTAAAGGGCCCAGCGATCACGTGGCGCAAACTGCGCGATGAAAATGACAGCACAATCTACCTCACATACCACGCCCGCTCAAAAGGGTGTGACACCTTTGCACCGATGGGGCCTTATATTACCACCACCGATCAGATTGGCGATCCGAACACGCTGTCGATCAAAGGCTGGATCGGAGACGATCTTGTTACCCATGACTCGACGGCAAACCTGTCGTTCAACGTTCAGCAAGTCGTCGCACAGGCATCACGGTTCATGACGCTGGAACCTGGCGATATCGTTCATTTCGGGATGGCCGCAGTGCCTGCAATGCCTGAGAAATATCCGACCACATGGGATCTCGACATTTCGAGGCTTGGGGGGCCGGTTGCCATCGAGATCGAAGGCATCGGCACATTGCGCAACCCCGTCGATATTCAGAATGTCTGAAGGTCGCCCTCGTTCAGGTGCTGGAACACGGGGTATCGCCCGAGCATCAGCAGCAAAAGCGGCGCGGCCAGAAAACAGGCGCACCCGAAATAGAGCGGCAGCTGATAATTGCCGGTAACGTCATAATTATAGCCGAAGATGGCAGGCGCAAAGCCCCCCGCAACGGTGAAAAACATCCATTGCAGCGCAAAGATCTGGCTGTAGCGTTTCAGGCCGAAATAGCGCGTGACCAGATACGGCGCGATGTCGAATTCGGCCCCTGTCGATAGTCCCAGAAAAACCACCGCCAACGCAGCCATCGGATAACTGCCAGGTCCGATCGCCAATATGATGCAAGACATCGCTGGAAGGGGAAGCAATGCGCAGGCCACCCAAGGCGCCCAGTACCGATCAAGCGCGAAGCCTGTCACGAGGCGGCCACAGACGACGGCCAGCCCGAGCAGGCCGACCAAACTGGTTGCAGCGGTGGTGGTAAACCCCTGCCCGACCATCATCGGAACCAGATTGGGAATGATCCCCGATATCGCGAACCCGAGCAGGAACAGACACAGCGTCAGCAGCCAGAACCTGTATCCCCTCACCGCCTCTCGAACGGTCAAACCTGGCTGATCGACTGCCAAAAGGACTGCGCACGCATCGGATGTCCGGGTTGCTGCTTTGGGCATCAGCCATATCGTGCACGGAAGGCCGATGAACAGCACGATCCCTGCCAGCAGAAAATAGGCTTCGCGCCAGTCGATGATGTCCTGCATCAAGAACGCGAGAAGCGGCACAATCGCTGCAGACAGGCTGCTGCCGCACAGTGCGAGCGCGAGGGCAGACCCCCTCGCTTTGTCGAACCAGCCAGCAATGGCCCGGGTCCAGGTGATCGGCGTTGTTCCAAGCGCGACCAGTGACATGGCAAACCACAGCGCATACCACAGCCATAAATCGGGCGGGCACAGACCGAGCAAGGCTAGCCCTGTCGCGAGGCCGACTTGCGAAAATGCCGCCGTCCGTCGCGCGCCGTAGCGATCGGTGACCCAACCGACACCCCAGCCTCCGACCAGCGTCGCCGCCACCATGAAGCCGAGCGATGCCTGAATTTGCGCGCGAGACCAGCCGAATGACGCTTCCAACGGCCCGACAAACGCGCCGAGCGTGTAGTAAGGCAGCACATTCAACCCAAAGCCATATCCGATCGCAGACGCAACAACGACGCGCCACGCCCGATCGGTTCGCATTTCACGACCGAATGTGCGCCAGCCCCCTGCCATCGGCTAAACAGCCTTGCGAAGTTGCGTATATGCAGGCGCACCAAAGACCCGTGCGC
>JANOQL010000502.1:0-4021 GCA_031414835.1 Sphingomonadales bacterium
CCGCGCTTCTGGCGAGCGATGAGTTTCGCAATATCGCGTTTCCAAAGGCCATCGCGCCGCCGATGCTGACGCGTTATACCCCCGGCATGGCCTATGGCGCGCACGCCGATGCCGCGCTGATGTATTTGCCCAATGGCGTGATCCGCGCCGATATTTCGTGCACGATATTCCTGAGCGATCCTGCCACCTACGAAGGCGGGGCGTTGAAAATCACGCTCGGGTCAGGACAGTTGGCGTTCAAGGGCGATCCCGGCACCGCAATTCTCTACCCCTCGACGACGCTCCACGAAGTCGAACCCGTTACAGCAGGCGAACGGCTGGTAGGGCTGACCTTCATCCAGAGCCGGATCGGAGATGCCGCAAAGCGTGAATTGCTGTATGAACTCAACGAGGTCGCAGCACTCGAGGGGCTATCGATGCAGCCCGAAAATTACACCCGCCTGCAAGCCGTCCAGCACAATCTGCTGCGTCGCTGGAGCGACCCCGCCTAGCCTTGCTCAATAGCCCATCAGGCTGAGCACTTCCTTGCGACTGCGCGCGTCATCGAGAAAGCACCCGATCAGCCGGCTGGTTGTCATGGCAACGCCTGGCGTTCGCACGCCCCGGCCCGTCATGCAGCCATGCGTGGCTTCAATAACCACCGCCACACCTTGCGGGTGGAGATTATCCCAGATGCACTGAGCAACCTGCGCGGTGAGGCGTTCCTGAACCTGGAGACGGCGCGAAAAGCCGTTGAGCACCCGGGCCAGCTTGGAAATGCCGACAACCTTATCCTTGGGCATATAGGCAATCGACGCCTTGCCAATGATCGGCGCCATGTGATGTTCGCAGTGCGATTGAAACGGGATATCCTTGAGCAGCACGAGCTCGTCATAGCCGCCGACCTCTTCGAATGTCCGCGACAGATGGAGGCCCGGATCTTCGCCATATCCCTGACAATATTCACGCCACGCCCGCGCCACTCGTTTGGGCGTATCGAGCAGTCCCTCTCGATCGGGGTCTTCGCCCGTCCATTTGATCAGTGTCCGGATCGCGTTAGCGACTTCGGCAGGAACGGGGATTTTGTTGTCATCCCCGGAGAGGTCTGGTTCATGATCGGCCATGCGCACGTTCGCTAGGCCAAATGCGACGATGTGACCAGACCTAATACGCGTATTGACATACGGCCCTTAACGCGTGCGGCGGCAAAAGCCGTTGCAATTTGGCCACACCAAGCAAATTCCCATCAAAACAGTGATTGACGCGCACGGAAACGCGACGCAAGTTGGCAGGTAACGGGCGCAAACGCGTCACAGCCCCGAAGATGGGCGGAACACTGGGAGACGGACATATGAAAAAGCTTCAATTGCTTGGCGCGAGCATGATCGCCCTGTTGGCAACCACACCGGCATTCGCTCAACCCGCTCCTGCTGAGGAAGAGGCGATCGACAGCGGCGAGATTATCGTTACCGCCCAGCGTCAGGCACAGAGCCTTCAGGAAGTCCCCATCGCGGTCTCCGCATTCTCTGGCGAACAGCTCGACAAGCAGCAGATTGAAAACGCGTCCGACCTTCAGCTCTCACTCCCGAACGTGACCTTCACTAAGGGCAATTTTACAGGTTCGAGCTTCACGATCCGTGGGATCGGCGATCTGTGCGTTGGCAACTCGTGCGATTCAGCCACTGCGATCCATTTGAACGGTACGCCGCTGATCGGCACGCGCCTGTTCGAAACCGAGTATTTCGATCTTGAGCGCATCGAAGTGTTGCGCGGCCCGCAGGGCACGCTGTTCGGCCGCAACGCGACATCGGGTGTGGTCAACTTCATCACTGCCAAGCCTGACCTGTCAGGCTTCAAGGCATCGGGCGAAGCCGAATATGGCAATTTCAACGCCTACAAGCTCAAGGGCATGGTCAATGTGGCATTGGGCGAAACGATCGGCGCACGCGTTGCTGGCTTTTATCTGAAGCGCGACGGCTATACCGAGAACCTGTTCGACAATAGCGACATCGACGGCCGCGAAACTTACGCCATCCGTGGATCACTCCGCTTTCAACCAAGCGATACGACCACGATCGATCTCCTCGGCTATTATTTCCGCGAAGACGATAACCGCGCCCGTATTCAAAAGCAGGTCTGCCAGCGCGATCCCACCGGCATTCTGGGCTGCTTGCCCGCACGGCTCGATTTCGGCGCGACGAACAACAATTCGACCTTCGTCGGAACGCTCAGTTCGCGCGAATTCCTGTCGTTTCAGGGCATTCCATCGGGTCTGGGACTGGGATCGCTTTATGGTCCCGATACGAACGCGACGTTCGTGAATCCAAGGGACGTGCGGCAAGTTCGCACAGACTTCGAGCCTGAGTATTTCACCGATGAAATCCAGGCCCAAGCCCGCATCGAGCAGGATCTGGGGTCGTTGAAAGTGCAGGCCACCGGCTTTTACCAAAAGACCCGGATCGACTCGCGGCAGGATTACAATCTCAACGTTGCTGACCGGTCGCTTTACGCACCCGGTTTGAATACGCTTGCCGCCTTGGCCGGCGGCGCCGGGGGGGCTTTGCTCCAGTCCTATGTCGCTCCGATTGCAACTGCGATTATCCCGAATGGTCCAAATGGTCCGTTATGCGTGTCCGACACCGAAACGTCAGGCGTTGGAGCGTTTGGCGGTTTCAAGCGCTGCTCGACCGTTACGGCGGAATATGACCGTTCGAACGGCCAGAACCGCACGATTTCGGGCGAACTTATCCTGACGAGCGATTTTGACGGGCCATTCAATTTCTTGCTCGGCGGCATCTACGTTGATTCGAAAACCAAGGAAGGCGACTACTACGTCAACGCGTTCGGGATCGATTATATCTCAGGCGTCCTCGGATCGTTCACATCCTTCGGCAGCCGGACCAATGCCAGTGCAGCAGACGATCTGCCGCCATCGTTCCTTGGCACGCCGTTTTTCCGCAACAATGCTCTTTCCAACAATCTCAAATCATACGGGATTTTCGGCGAAGCATATATCAACGTTGGCGAGAAGCTGCGGCTCACCGCTGGCTTGCGCTATAACAATGACAAAAAGTCCAGCAGTGCGCGTTCGACACTCGCCAGCTTCCTCGTGCCTTACGGTTCGACCAGTGCGTTCTCGTCGCCGTTTGTCGGCACATTCGATGCCGATCCAGGTCGTGCAGGAAACCAGCTGACGCAGGACCGCAAGGTCTCATTCAGCGAATTTACCGGGCGTTTTGTGGCAGATTACAAGATTACCGACGATAATCTGCTCTACGCGTCATATTCGCGCGGTTATAAGTCGGGCGGGATCAATCCGCCGCTACAGCCGATCTTTGCAGTGCCAGACTCGTTTACGCCAGAATTTGTGAATGCGTTCGAAATCGGATCGAAGAACGTCTTCGCGAACGGGAAGTTCACGTTCAACGCAACGGCGTTTTATTATCAGTATAAGTCGCTCCAACTGAGCCGCATTGTCGCGCGCACGTCGGTCAATGATAACGTCAATGCTGACATCTATGGCCTTGAGCTTGAATCGATCATCCGCCCAAGCCGCGAACTCGCGATCAACATGGGCTTCAGCTACCTCCACACCAAGGTCAATCAGGACAAATTGCTCAGCAACCCGCGTGATCCATCTGGTGGTCGTACCGATGCTGTGATCATCAAGGATATTTCGAACGGTTCGAACTGCGCGGTTACGTCAAATTCGGGCAGCGTTGCGGGCGTCAACGGCTTCGTCAATGCCGTCAACCTCGGGGTGATCAATAATGTGTCGGGCGCTACACTGACGCCGAGAACCGCCCTCAATCCGAACACCGCACCGCTGCAAGGCACGACCCCGTTCCCCGCAGGAAGCGGCGTGACTGCCAACGGCGCTTTCAGCATCTGCGGAATTCTGGGTGCTGCCGCTGCTGGTGGCATTCCGGGCTTTAATCCCGCGCTGTTCGGTGGTGTCACCGTCTTGAACGAAGGTGTTTCGGTCAATATCAAGGGCAACAAGCTGCCACAGGCACCGAATTACAAATTCTCGATCGGAGCG
>JANOQL010000503.1:0-4511 GCA_031414835.1 Sphingomonadales bacterium
GCAACGTCAAGCGTGGCGGGCGATGCCGGCAGGCTCAGCATGGCCGTGTTCGCGCTCGTGGCGAAAAGTGCCAAGGCCGCGATCGGTGCTGCATAGCCTGTCCCAAAACCGGAAGTATAAGCCATAATTTCCCCGATATTCGTCGTGATGTTTCTGGTGATGCGTCGCTGTTATCAGCAAACGTCCTAACGGGCCGTGAACCAGAGCCTTTGGAAACAGCTCCCACCCCATATGGTTGGTGACGCCCATGATCGTCATGATCGACAGCACAGTGGCAAGCGCGCCGACATGGATCGGGATCAGCAACACCAGCGCGGGGATGACGAGCGCGCCGGTCAGTGCTTCCCACGGATGAAAGCTCATCGCCGCCCATGCGGTCGGCAGGCGGCTGGCGTGATGGACAGCGTGCATGTGCTTGAACCACCATGGCCGGTGCATCAGCCGGTGCGTCCAGTAAAACCAGGTGTCATGCGCGAAGAGATAAGCGAGCACCGAGAGCGGCAAATACCAGAGCGGGTAGGCCGATGCGTCGGTGTAGATCGCCGTCCAGCCGCGGTTCGCCCATCCCCAAGCGACGATGCCAGCAGGGATGCCATAGATCGCAGCAGAAGCAAGGCTCCAGCCGATTTCGCGGAGGATCTGGGGTTTGAGGTCGGAATAGAGCGCGCGGTGCCGTATTGAGGTCGCCCATGCGAACGCGCCTGACACGATCAGATAGCGGATGCCCACAATGAGCGTCATCGCGATGGCGGAGATAATGATGGCTGTCGCGGTCATGCTGCGCTGCGTCATAGGGGAGAATGGTTAAGAGCGCGAGGTCAAAAATCCTCGCCTTGAGGCGAGGGGAACCGCGCAGCGGTGGAGTGGTGCGAGAAATGGCTGCGATAGCAGCCGTGCGCTATCGCGCGCATTCTTTGCACCACTCCGACAAGCGCTTCGCGCCGCCGCCTCGCCTCAAGGCGAGGACCGGTAAAGTCACCGGCGAAACACCCTCGTTTCCCCGGCCACAATCGTCCCACCAGTCCCCACAGGCTCGACCACGCCATCGGTCAGGAACGCGATCAGATCATCGGCCTCGGCCTCAACGTGCGCGAGCGTGCGGGTTCCGTCGGGCGTTATTCCGACCACCACACCGCTTTTGGCCTCACCGCCGCGGCCATAAAACACGGTGTAGGTTTCGATCGTCACCGGGCCGATATAGTGTTTATCGAGCGCAGGAACGGCCTCACGCGTGGCATCAGCTTCGGCCTGATAGTCATAGGGCTGCGGCAGATTGGCTTGCGGCAGCGGATCGCGCGATAGCACGATGCAATGATTGTCAGTGGCAAAGCCGCCATTGGCGAACAGGAAGCCATTGCCGCCGCTAGCGCGCAATTTGTCGGTCATCGCGGCGACGGCGTGGCTCATATAATTGGCAATCGGGCCGCCGCCGAAGGTCAGCCCGCCGAACACCGTCGAGGGCTTGTCGAGCGGCCAGCCAAGGATGCGCCGCGCCATTTTGGGGACGCAGGGGAAGCAGCTGTAGAGTTCGACATGATCGAAATCCGCGGCAGACATCGCGTTCAACGCCAGCGTGCGGCGGATCGAAACCTCCATGCTGACGCTGCGATCGAAGCGGTCGCGCTTGAGGATGCTGCCATCTTCCTTTGCCGCAGCGCCTGCGCCGATATGGATCATGCGATGATCGGGAATGCCGCGCCTCCGCGCTTCGGCAACGCTCGCCACGATGAACGCCGCACCCTGATTGACCGAGGCATTGGCCACCATCAGCTTGGTGTAGGGGAAGGCAATCGGGCGGTTGTCGGCCGTGGGCGTCACCACCTCGTGCGGCGAAACGGGCTTCTTGATCCAGGCACCGGGTTCGGCAGCGGCGACCTCTGACATGCGCGACCAGATCGCCGCACTTTCGGCCTGCGCCTCGGCCAGCGTCTGGCCATAGGCGGCGCGGCCAGCATTTTCGTAGAGTGGATAGACATCGACTGGTGCGATCAACCCGTGGCGCTGCGCGTAATTGGGATCGTTGCGCGCCGCGACGCTGCGCAAGGCGTTGAACGAGGCATCGGCGGCAGCGGCTTTTTTCGCGCGACCTGCGGCGGTGCGGAGTGCCTCGCCACCAGTGATCGCGCACAGGCGGGATTCGCCCGATGCAATGGCGTTAGCGGCTTCGTTTAAGAAACGGATCGGTGTATCGCCATGCGGCGCAGGCGATTGTTCGTTGTGCGGCGGGGCAGCGCCGATGCCTTCTGCCACTTGCACACACAGATTGCCGAGGTGGCGGAAGCTGATCTGATCGACGATGGCGAGCCGGTCGATATGGTTGAGCAGCGTAACCCCCGCATCGGCCTCGGCGGCCTTGAGTGCCGCGATCATCAGCCCGGGGCTGCCGAGGCCTAGATCGGGGTCTTCGGGGCGGTCGTTGATTTGGCCGACGCCGATAATGACGGGGGTGGTTTCGGGATTGGTCATGGGGGTTCCTTATCGGCAACAAATCCTCCCCGCCAGCGCGGAGGTGGCAGTCCGCAGGACTGACGGTGGGGGGTGTCCGGCTGAGGTGCCTTCTGACGCCCCCCTCCACCACTTCGTGGTCCCCCTCCCGATGAATGGGGAGGATTTAGAGCTTCAGAATCTGCTTCCCCCGATTCTCACCCGTGAACAGCCGCCCCAAGGTCTTGGGCGCATTTTCGAAGCCGTGTTGGACGTCTTCCTGATAAGTCAGCTGCCCCGCCTTCACCATTGCGACCATCCGGTTCCGGATTGCGGGAAATTCGGCCATCCAGTCGATCACGATGAACCCTGCCATTGATGCGCGACGGAAGATCAGGTTGAAATAATTTTGTGGGCCTGCGGGCATATTCCCCGTTTCGTACCGACTGATCCCGCCGCACACGACAACGCGCGCGCCGGTGGCGATCTGGGCTAGCATATCATCGAGAATCTGCCCGCCGACATTGTCGAAAATCACATCGACGCCGTTCGGCGCGTGCGCCTTGATCTGATCGCGGACATTGCCCGCCTTGTAATCGATCGCCGCATCATATCCGGCTTCATTGACCAGCCACGCGCATTTGTCGGGCCCGCCCGCGATGCCAATCACACGGCATCCGGCGATTTTGGCGAGCTGCCCGACGACCGATCCAGTTGCGCCTGCTGCTCCCGACACCAGCACAGTATCGCCAGCAATCGGCTTGCCGATCTTGAACAGCCCGCAATAGGCGGTCATCCCCGTCGTGCCGAGCACCGATAGCATCGCAGTCGGCGGCAGATCGGGGTGGACTTTGGTCAGGCCTGCTCCGTTCGACACATGAAGTTCGGTCCAGCCGGTGGTCCCGATCACCATGTCGCCGGGTTTGAAGCCGCCCGCCTCACCCTCAATCACTTCGCTGATCCCGCCGCCGCGCATCACATCGCCGATGGCCATCGGCGCGACATAAACGGCGATATTCTCCATACAACCTTTTTGCGCCGGATCGAAGCACAGATAATGTGTTTTGAGCAGCAACTCGCCGTCGCCACGCTCTGGTAGCGTCGTTTCTACGAGCTTGAAATCATCGTCAGCAATCGGACGTCCGCGCGGGTGACCGTTCAACAGCCATTGACGGGTGTTCATAAATTCAGGCTCCAAAGGCTTGAGAGTAAAGCGGATTGTCCGCAGCGTAATAGTTGCAGTGAAACCCCGATGGCACGCGGAACGGGATGATCGCGCGGGCAATCGGGCCAGCGGCGATGTCATTCGCGGCAAAGATCGCGAGTTCGCTGTTGGGGGCGTTGGCGGGGTGGACGATTGTCATGGCATAGCCATCGGCTTCGTCGCTGCTGCCCAGCCGCGGGGCAAAGACCAGCTCGCCCGCTGACGCGCCGGGGCCAAAATGCCAGACGTCCTCCTTGCCGCTGACGGTATCGAAGCGGATTACGCCGTCCATCCCCTCGATGCGGCCATCGCGCGATTTGAGGTTGATGTTGGCGAAGCTCTGCCGCGTTTTGCGTGTCATCATCCGGTCATCGGGGCGCGGGAACTGGATGTCGCGATCGTTGAGCGTTTCTTCCTTGAGGCTCAATGCAACCGGGTCGATCGTCCAGCGGCGCAGGCTCTGCTGGGTATCGCCATGCGTCCGTTTCTGACCTGTCTCATCGGGGAACAGCGCGGTGCCATTGGCGGCGGCGACATCGGCGACGATCTTGCCGTCCTCTTCCCACACATTGAGCTCGTGGAACATGTGGCGCGGCTCATATTCGAACCATTTGACGTCCGCCGCAGTCCCTCCGCGCGGCATGACTGCCATTTTGGTCGGGCGGCCATTGACCCACGCGGTCATCGGCCCGCCTTTCATGAAGCGACCCAGATCGGCATCGATGGGAATCACCGGAAACACCATCCAGTGTTCGGTGAGAAAGAACGTGTGCATCAGCGCCATGTGGGGCACTGACACGATCTCGGTGGCTTTCACCGTGCCATCGGGCGCGATCGTGTCGATGCGGATTTCGGCGGCGCCCATCGGCCCGTTGATCATCGC
>JANOQL010000504.1:0-4068 GCA_031414835.1 Sphingomonadales bacterium
GATGCCTCTGAATGGCCAGTTACCACGACAACCTTCAGGCAGCAGTCTGTGGGGTGAAACCCCACCGACCCAAATCGCAATCCGGTTCTGTTGCGGGATGGGCAGTATCCACAGGGTCGATCACCCCTGCGCAACGCACCCTGGACATGCTGTGTGAGGCCACAGCACGCCCCGCCAGAACGGGCCTGTCACAGGACAAGATGGCCCGCGACATGGGTGCGCTAATAGGCAGAAACCTGCCATTCTGTCAATAGGATATGCCCTGCTGCATAGGACAAATCGACAGGCTGCAGTGCGTCTGGAACAGGGTTTGGTTCACGCAAAGCCGCAAAGCCGCCAAAGCATTGAAGTAGGCCGGACGTCCGCGCGAAGCGCCTTCTCATTGCACAAAAATATCAAAGCCTGCGGCGCTACTGGTGACAGCCACATTGCCTTGGCGGCTTTGCATGAACCAAATATATCCGTGCGCTCTTAGTCCGGCGAAACAGGGGACTGTCCCCTATTTCGCGGTTGCTGCGATGTTCGCCTCAGTCCCAATCACCGATTCGATCCACGCGCGCATTTTGGCTTTGGTCTGGATGTTGCCGATCCCGAGTTCCTTGGCGACAATCTCACCATTTTTATACAGGAACAACGTGGGAATGCCGCGAATACCGAGTTTGGACGGCGTATCGGGATTGTCTTCTGTATTGAGCTTTACGATGGTCAGCGTGTCAGCCAGTTCATCGCTCAATTCTTCAAGGCTGGGCCCGATCATCTTGCACGGCGCGCACCATTCGGCCCAGAAATCGACGAGCACGGGCTTGTCCGCCTTGAGCACGTCGGCTTCAAAGCTATCATCGGTGACTGTAATCGTGGCCATGCCATATCTCCTTGTTGGTGCTGATCTAGGGTTGCAACTGGCAGGACTCAACCGCTGACGACCAAATTGTCCTCTGCCGCCTGATAGCCGGGCTTGTGCGCAGCGATCAGCGCAGGCGGCACTGCGATCAGCCTTGGCCCCGATGTGTAGAGCAACGCCGCACGCACGGGACGATCGGGAAACAGCCCTTCGAGCACCGCAACATACGCCGCCATCTGCGCAACATGCGCCTCTGGCAGCGCATCGGCCCCGCGCGGCACCCGTCGCCCGGTTTTGAAATCGACAACGAGCACGTGATGCGGTGTGACAAGAAGCCGGTCCGCAGTCCCCGCAATCACTTGCCCGCCGACGACACCAGCAAGCGGCGCTTCGGCCAGCGCATCGGCGGAAAAGATCGCGCCGAACGCAGGATCGCCGATGACCGATAGCGCGTGATCGGCAATCTCTTCGCGTTGCTCCGCATCAAGACTGGCCGACCGTTCGAGCCAGCCCAATGCCGCAGCACGCCGTTCGGATGGCGGCGTTCCCGGCAATCGTTCGAACAGCTCATGCAGCAATGTGCCGCGCATCGCCGCTGCGCGCATCTGCGCCGCTGGCGGCGGATCGGACACGGTATCGGCAATGTGCAACGCCGACGGAGCGAGCGGCCGCGGCGGGCGCGCTTCGGCTTTGGCGGGTTCGCGCGCCCATTCGGGCAACTCGACATTGCGACTGGCAGCTTCCGCCATCTTGTCCTTCGGCGCGCCTTCCCTGGCATCGACCTTGTAGGTGAGAATGCCGTCAGCCGTTTCGTCGATGCCCGGCAAGCTGCGCAACGCCTGATCGACGCGCCAATGCCAGCTGGTATCGGGCGGCAATTTGCCATCCGAAAGCGCCTTGATGTCAGTGGGGGTCAATGCGCCGCCGATGAACAGATGTTCCTCGGCACGCGTCATCGCCACATAAAGCAGCCGCCAATGTTCTTGCAGATCGTTGGCGTCGGCGGTTTCGATTGCCGTTGCGACCGGACCGCACACCAGATCCTTGCGCGGACGGAACAGCGGCAACGGCACATCGCCACGTTCCCACAGGATTTCGGATTTGGGCCGCCGTTCAAAGCTGTATGCAGCATCTGCGAGCACCACGACGGGAGCCTGCAATCCCTTCGCGCCGTGCATCGTCATCACGCGAACGCCATCTTCGGCCTTGCCCGCATCGCGCTTCAATTCAACCTCGTCGCGATCGAACCAGTCGATGAAACTCTGGAGCGACGGCGGCGCAGTCGCTTCGAATTCGAGCGCCTGATTGAGCAGGCTTTCGATGGGATCGCGTGCCTCTTCGCCAAGCCGCGCGAGCAGCTTGCGACGTCCGCCGATGGCACCAGACAGGATCGTTTCGAGAAAGCGATACGGCGTGGCAGTATCAGCCATGCCGAGCATGTCACGAAGCACCTGCGGTTTGGCTTCACCCAGATGCTGCCACAGCGAAACGCGGTTGGACGCGCGGCTGCCGCCATGGTCCCACAAATCGTCCTGGCTCCAGCCGACAAGTGGCGAGACGAGCAGGCTCGCCAGATTGAGACTGTCATCGGGCTGGAGGACAAAGCGGATCGCGGCAAGGCAATCGAGCACCGCAATCGGCGCGTTGAGCTTGAGCCTATCAACGCCTGCCACCTGCACCCCTGCATCGTGGAGCCGCGACACGATCAGCCGCGCCATATCCTTGCGGCTGCGCAACAGGATCATCACATCGCCGGGGCGGACCGCGCGGCCTTCGTTGCGCAAATACAATCCGCCATTCACCCAGGCCTTGACCTGTTCGGCGAGGCGGCGCGCGAACTGGCGGTCGATCGGCGTGACCCAGCCTTCTTCTTCGGAATCGGGTTCGGCAGTTTCATCGTCGGGGTCTTCCTCGCCCGATTTCCCGATAAACGGTGGCCAGAGCACGACCTGCCCCGATGGCTTCTTTCCGCCGAACGCGACATGCTTTTCGGGAAGGCCGGGAAGCCCGAATGCGTCGGCCCCGACTTCGGCGATCATAGCATCGACGGCATCGAGCACCGGCTGACCCGAGCGGAACGAGGCATTGAGATCGACATCTTTCAGTTCGCGCCCTGTGCCTGCAATTTCGGCCGCAAACCTGTCATGCGCATCGTTGAAATGGCGCGGGTGGGTGCCCTGAAAGCCGAAAATCGCCTGCTTGTAATCGCCGACGGTGAACAGCGTCCGGTGAATGTCGCCGCGCGCGCCCGAACCTGCGTAGAAATCTTCGGTCAGCGCTTCGATGATCTTCCACTGCTGGGCATTGGTATCCTGCGCTTCGTCGATCAGCAGATGATCGATTGTCGCATCAAGCTTGTAGCGGATCCACGCGCCCTGCCCCGATGTCAGCAGGCCTACGGTTGCCGCGATCAGATCGTTGAAATCGACGACGCCCGCGCTGCGCTTTGCCTCGGAGTAGCGCCGCGTATAGGTCTGCCCGATCAGGAGCGCGGTTTCGTAGAGGGCAATGAGTTCGAGCCGCGAACGCAGGTCGACCAGACCCCGGAAGTGATCGTAGAGCTCTGCGGCAAGCGGAACAGCGGTTGCCGCATTCTTTTGCTTTTCGAAACTGCGCATGTCCCCGTCGAACTTTGCCCAGACGAGATGCAGTGCAGGGAGCGCCGCCGCGCGTGCGTTGGCATCGAGACGCAGCCAGTCGCCAATCGCTTGCGCGCGGTCGGTGCCGGTCTTGGTTCCCCACGCAAGGTGCGACTGGCAAAAGGCGTCGAGGACATTCAGCGGCAACGCCTCATCGCGGCAGGCATCGGCCAGCACGGTATTGCGCGTATCGGGATCGATTCCGAACCACCAGCACAGCCGAGGCCCGATCTCGCTGCCGAGTGCCTCCATCGCAGGTGCAGATGACGCGCAGCGACGAAGATGCTTGCGGACGCCGGCTTCGTCGAAGATTGCGCGCAAGGCCTGGAGCCGTTCGATGATGTGTTCGCGGTCTTCGGTGCCTAGCGCCTGCGCGTCGGTCACCATCGCTGCCAATGTTTGCTGATGGAGCTCGGCCTCCTCACGGCCTTCGACAGGGCGAAAACCCGGCACCAGATCGGCCTCTGCGGGGAAGCTCTGGAGCAGCGACTGGCAAAAGCTGTGGATCGTCTGGATGCGCAGGCCGCCGCCACGCGCATCGAGGACGCTGGCGAACAATGTGCGCGCGTGCGCCTGCGCTTTGGGGCC
>JANOQL010000505.1:0-20098 GCA_031414835.1 Sphingomonadales bacterium
AGATGCCGCGCATTCGCGATCCTGCTCGCCACAGGCCCCATAAGCGCCGTGAAGAGCCGGTGCGCGAGTTTTACGTCGAACGCATATGTGTTGATCTGACCATCTTCTTCCTTCGCGATCGTATCTCGCAATCCATCGACCGCGCGATCGAGCGCATCGTTGCTGATCGGCACGCGGAAGCCGGTAGCGCCTTCGCCATCGACATAAAGTGCATAGGGCGCGCGCCCTACAACGCTGATTTTGTAATAGGCTTCCCCTGGTTTCAGTGCCGCCATCACTTCGGCCAAAGTGACTGCGGAGTTCGAAACTGCCTGAAATTGCGGGTAACTGCCCAGCAAGGCCTGAGTTGAGGCCTGATCGCGTTCGAGCGTCGCGATGTCATTGCGGATTACGGCGGCAGCAACCTCAATGTCGGCTGTCTGGTTCGGCGCGGATAACAAGGTTGCAAGATCGATACGGCTGCGCTCGATATCGCGCTCGAGCGTGCGTGCCTGCCGGAATAGCCGCGCCGCATCGCCATTGCCTTCGCTGAGTTCGCGCGCAAGTATCGCTTGCGTGTCGGCCACGCCCGGACGGATCAATGTCTGGCTCGCAAGGAACATATCTTCGACCAGCGCAGGATTGGTGGGCAATTGCTGGGTCAGCAGCGCGAAATAGGGCGCAAGCAGATTGCCGAGCCCTGTGATCGACGTCCGATTCGTTGTGGCTGAACGCACCACTTCGCGATATTCGGCCATCGCTTCGGGCACTTTGTTGTTGCGCGCAAGGAACGCAGCGAGGCGCGCCCGGGCCCCGTTCACAGCATTGGTCTGCGGATACCGCATTTCTATAAGCGCCAGCGCCTCACGCATCCGCGCTTCGGCTCCAGCAAGGTCGCCCGAAGCTTCCAGTGCAAGCCCTGTTTCGGTCAGGATTTGCCCGCGCAGCCTGATAACCGAAACCACGCGACCGTCGCGAACCTCGAGAACGTCGGCCAGTGCCTGTTCGAGGAGCGCGCGTCCGTCGGTTGCCTTGCCAGTCAGCCGCAACAGCGTCCCGCGCAACTGCTGTGCTTGCGCATCGAGGAATTTTGCGCGTTCGTCAGGCGTTAGCGAGCTGGCTTCAGTTGCCCCCAGCCGCTGCCCAACCGGGAGCCCCGAATTGATTTCGGCTGCGACTTGCGCACCGATTTCGATGGCGCTCGATGGCAGTGCTTCGCTCGATGGCAATGCGGTAACTCGCGTGTCGAGCATCGCCAGCGCATCGGCATAACGCTGTTGATTGAGGAGGTGCATCGTTTCAAAGTTGCGTCTCAGCCGCGTCTGAACGCGGTCGTTGGTGGGAACCTCTCGGGCTTGCGCAAACAGCTTGTCAGCTTCAGCAAACTCGCCAAGGTTCGATTTCTGCAACGCACGGTTGATCACATATTCGGTCGAACGATCCGCGTTGTTGGCACCTGCATCGTCGCGCTGCTGGAGCGTATCGAAAAATTCGGCGGCCTCGGCATAATTACCGCTGTTATTGCGGCGATACCCCTCTGCCAGTGCTTGATCGGGATCGAGCGTGCCGGCCTGCACCCGCGCAAACGCGACCGGATCGTCGACCGATGTAACCGCAACAGTGATCTGGCCGGGCAGGAACCGATCTGCAATGACGGTGCGAAGGCCCAGTCGCAATGCGCTGTCATAACCAGCGAGGCCTTCTGCAACCCAGATCGTATTGCCGCGATCGATCGAAATGACGCGATAACCAACTTCGGCATCGATCAGTTTGCACTGGCGTACGCTGGCATTGCCAGCCTCTTCCAAGGGTTCCGAAGCCGCTGCTGCATCGCATTGCGCATCGTTTGCGCGCAACCCGGCGAGGCGAGATTCCACATCGGCCTTGGTACCGCGCAAGCTGAAAATCTTGCCAACTGGGCGCGCGGCATCGCGGCAGACGACGAACCAAGCCCTATCAAACATGCCTCGAACAGCCGGATCGCGCCCGCGCGTCTGGACTTGGCAGAGCACGCCTCCGCCGCTGCCGAGGCGAAAGCTGTCGGCAAGGATCGGGGTTGCCAGTTGGGCATTGCCCGGCGTCGCGGCCGCGAGCGTAGTCACAAAACCAAGGACAAGAGCAGCAATGCGCATCGAATATCTCCACAGGCCCATGCGCCGCCATTCAAGCAGTCACCACAGCCGATTCGTCGCGCCCGAGCATTCTCGATGCACGTTGTTAGCGCAAACCTCGCGATTGCAACAGCGGGTAAACGCAGCTTGCATTTATGGCTGGCGCGGCAAGCGTCTTGTGCTGGCCGTCACCCGACGGCTGCGCCACTGACGAGTTTGGCAATTTCGTCGGCACCGAAACCGTATCGAGCGAGGATTTCCTCCCGATCGGCTGATGGGCGGGGAAGGGTGGAAGGCAGTGTGCCACGCACGCCGCCCATCTCCAGTGGCAATCCTGGCAGGCGGATTTCGCGCCCGTCATCGAGCATCACCGGTTCAAGGCCGCCAGATGCGACAAGATGCGGATCATCGAACAAGTCTTCGGGTCTGCCGATGGGGGCAAACGGCAGTCCGGTGGCTTCGAGCTTTGCGATAACCTCATCGCGAGAGAAACCAGCAATCAGCGTCCGGATAAGCGGCATGATCCGATCGCGCGCGGCCACTCTATCGTTGTTGCGGCGCAGCGTTTGATCGGCCCAAAGCGCATCGAGCGCGAATTCTGAGCAGAATTTTTCCCACAAGGCATCGGAGACGACACCAATGAAGACAGGTTCATCGCGTGTTTCGAACACATCGTAAATTGCCCAAGCCGAAACGCGCGCAGGCATCGGCGCAGCGGGCGTGCCAGTCACTGCAAGCTGTGCCATATGCTGCCCGACGAGATAGACGGTCGTTTCAAACAGCGATGCGATGACCTTCTGCCCCTTGCCGGTCCGGTGCCGCTCCTCAATTGCAGCTAGGATCGCGATGACGCCGAACATACCGCCCGCGACATCGATCACCGACGCACCGGCACGCAGCGGCTTGCCAGGTGGCCCGGTCATGTAAGCAAGACCGCCCATCATCTGTGCCACTTCATCCAGCGCCGTTCTGTTTTCGTAAGGCCCGGGCAGAAAGCCTTTTTCCGAACAGTAAATCAGTCGCGGATTGATCGCCGACAGGCTGTCATAATCGAGGCCCAGTCGATCCAGCGCACCGGGGCGGAAATTCTCGATCAGAATATCTGCCTGTCCACAAAGAGCTTTGGCAACGCCAAGCCCCGCCTTGGATTTGAGATTGAGTGCAAGACTTTGCTTGTGGCGATTGTACATCGGGAAATACCCCGCACCCGAACCGAGCAAATTGCGCGTGAGATCACCGCCGATCGGTTCGATCCGCACCACATCGGCACCGAGCGAAGCCAAGATATGGCCCGCAGCCGGCCCCATGACCATGTGGGTGAATTCAATAACGCGCAGCCCTTCAAGCGCTTTGATCGCGGTCACGCGGCAAATCCTAGAGGCAAGCCCGCATCAGGCGTGAATCCGTAAAGCGGTTCGCCCGGCAATGCTGCTGCGATGATGTCGCGGACCTTGAGGAGCGCAGCCAAATCGATGCCTGTTTCGATACCCATCGCTTGCAACATGAACACAAGATCCTCAGTCACGATATTTCCAGATGCGCCGGGTGCAAACGGGCATCCGCCGATCCCACCCAATGACGCATCAAGTGTCGTGATACCCTCCTCTATCCCGGCCAGCGCATTCGCCAAACCAAGTCCGCGGGTGTTGTGAAGATGCAGCGTTTGCATTCTGTCTGCGCCCACGGCAGCGCGGACCTTGCGGATGAGGTGCTTCACTTGCGCCGGGTTGGCGTAACCGGTCGTGTCGGACAGGCTGAAGCCGTCGGCACCTGCGTTTGCGGCAGCATCAGCGAGGCGCACGACTTGATCTTCGGCGATTGGCCCTTCGATCGTGCAGCCGAACGCCGTTGAAAGGCCAACTTCGAACCGGATGTTCGCTGCATGGGCAATGGCGGCAACCTTACCGATTTCGTCGATCATTTCCGAATGCGACTGGCGTACATTCCTCAGGCTGTGGGTTTCGGACATCGAAAAGGGGATCGACATGGCATCGACCCCCGCTTCGACCGCACGCACTGCGCCTTTGGCATTAGGAATGAGCGCAACGACCGTCAGGCTTGGAATCGTTTTGGCAAACGCGACGACCTCTGCTGTATCGGCGAGCTGGGGGATCAGCGATTGCGGCACGAAGCTCCCCACCTCGATTTCGCGCACACCTGCTGCTGCCTCGGCGGCGATCCACCGCTTTTTTGCTTCGAGTGGCATTGTACGCTCGATCGATTGCAGCCCGTCGCGAGGGCCCACTTCGGAAATCAGGATCATAGATACACCCATGGGCGCACGGCGCGATCAAGCCTGTGCCATGCTGAAATGGCATCGCGGTGTTTGAGCGTCAGATCGATCGCGTCGAGGCCTTCGAGCAACATGGTTTTCGATTCCTCATCGATCTGGAACAGGCGAAAATGACCGTTGGCGGAAACATGCTGTCCTGCCAGATCGACAGTAACGATCTTGCCTCCAAAACCTTCGGGGATGGGTCTGCCCATATCGACAGGCAGAATCCCGTTTCGGATGCAGTTGTTGCGAAAAATAGGGGCGAAACTTTCGGCAATGATGCACCTGATCCCATATTCGGCAAGCGCCCAGACCGCATGTTCGCGGCTTGAACCGCAGCCAAAGTTTTTACCCACAAGCAGAATCTGGGTGTTTGCGTATCGGGGGTCGCTGAGAACAAATTCAGGACGGGGCACGCGGTTTTTCGCATTTGTGTAACGCCATGGCGAAAAAAGCCCGTCGGCCAGCCCCGTCTTGCCCGTCGATGTCATCTCACGAGAGGGGATGATCGTATCGGTGTCGATGTTATCGAATATCAGTGGCGCTGCAATGCTGGTGAGCGTCGTAAAGGGCGTCATGGCGCAACGATCCTTCCCGCAATTGCGCTTGCCGCGACCACTTCGGGGCTGGCAATATGTGTTCTGATACCCGGTCCTTGTCGCCCTTCGAAGTTGCGATTGGTCGATGAGATGACACGGCTGCCGGGCGGAAAACTCTCGCCGCCTGCGTAAAAGCATAGCGAACATCCGCTTTCGCGCCATTCGAACCCTGCGGATGTGAAGATGCGGTCAATCCCTTCGGCTTCGGCGGCCCGCTTGACGGCTGACGATCCGGGGACGACCAGCGCGAGCACTCCTTCGGCTACATGTTTGCCGTCAACGATCGCGGCAGCGCGCCTGAAATCCGAAAGCTGGCTGTTGGTGCAACTGCCGATGAACGCGACATCGATCGGCAAGCCTGCCAAAGTGTCGCCTGCTGCCAGCCCCATATAATCAAGTGCACGCGCAGGAGCATCGACCGGTACCACGCCGCTCAACCTGACACTGTGTCCCGGAGACGTCCCCCAGCTGACCATCGGTCCAATCTCGCCAGTGTCGATCATGATCTCGCGGTCGAACACGGCTTCTGCATCGGTTGTTAGACTGGACCAGTCAGGCAGAGTGGCTGGCGCAAACCGGAGGCCCTCGAGCCATGCGATGGTTTTCTTGTCAGGTGCGATGATGCCGCTGAACGCCGCAAATTCTGTTGCCATGTTGCACAACGTCATCCGCCCCTCGACATCGAGATCGATGACAGTCGATCCCGAAAATTCGACGATATGGCCAGCACCGCCGCCTGCGCCGCGGGTCGAAAGAAGGTGCAGGATCATGTCCTTGGCAGTCACGCCGGGGCGTAGCGTGCCATCGAACGTCACTCGCATCGTTTTCGGTTTTGCAACCCTGAGTGTGCCCGTGGCCATCGCATGTTCGGCCTCGGACGATCCAATTCCCCATGCCAGCGCGCCAAAAGCGCCCTGAGTGCATGTATGGCTATCGGGTGCGATGAGCGTCAGTCCGGGCAGCACAATCCCAAGTTCTGGCGAAATGACATGGGTGATGCCCTGATCCGGATCATTGACATCGAACAGGGTGATACCCGCATCATGGCAAGCGGCGCGCGTTTCGGTGATGAAAGCTTCGCCACCCGGCATCAGCGTTGCATCACTGCGTCCCGGCCTTGTATCGACAATGTGATCCATCACAGCAAAAACGCGGGTCGGATCGAGGAGCTTTCGGCCGTTCTGGCGCATCGAATTGAGTGCTGAAGCGCCGGTGCGTTCGTGAAGGAAAATACGATCGATTGCGATCAGCGCGCTGCCCCCGCCCAGTTCGACGACGACATGGGCATTCCAGATTTTGTCAAAAAGGGTGCGGGGATGGCTCAGATTAAGCCTCCAGCGAACGCCAGTCGCGCGTTACCAGTGTTTCCTGGATCGCGGTGCGCGTTTCAAGGAGGCCGTTCCTGATCCAGTGCCATGTGCGACAGCGATTGACGCCATCATCGGCCAGCTGGATCATTTCGTAGAGATAGAGCGACGGATCGCCTGTCCGTTGCCAATACAGCATGACGGTGCGGCTATATTCGTCAAGGCCAACCTCGGCTGCCCAGCCGATGATCAATTCGTTGTTCCACCATACCCGCTTGTCGCGATATTCAGCAGGAAACTCGCGAACCTCGGTGCGGCCATCGGCCCAGGTATAATGGTTGGTCTGATTATAGGGATGTGGGCCATCATCAAGGAAGCGACAGAACAGGCGGGATTTATGCTCGTCGATCTGTTCGTTCGCCGCGTTAAAATAGGTATAAGTGCCATCCCACACGCCTTCATGACGCGCGAGCAATGGCATGTCTTCGCGAATTCCCATCAGCCTTTTCCTTCTCGTGCAATGTGGAGTGCACGCGCAGATCTGGCACGCAAAATGTCTCGTGCCGATCGTGCGAGCACTTCGGGTGTCAGCCGCGCTGCGTTCACCGGGATCGCAGTTGTGGGACTTACATCATACCAAGGATCGAACAATTCCCGCGCCCGCGCAACCGACCACGCGGTCGTCAGATATGTTCCGAACCGGTCTGGTACCAGCAAAGGATAGAGACGATCAGGATCGCCTTTTGGCAATGGTAGCAGAGCAACACGCTGGCCTGTTGCTGCTTCGAATGCGTCGAACACATCGGCCCATGATTTCCAATCAACCGGGGCATCGCCGGGCCACGGATCGGACAGGCCATGCCCCGGTGGATCGACCATATCGCCATCCCAATGGATAAGCCCGTCGAACGCATCTGTTTTTATGTGCGCGAAGCCGGCTTCGCGATCTTCGGCAATCGGGGGCGATGGAACGTCGCCATCACGCAGCAGAAACGACAAGCTGGATTGCCGATGCACATCAGGCGAAGCAACTCTGTACGCTTCCCAACTTGTCGGCATGTCCCCCAACCGATCGATATGCGGCTGAAGCGGATCGCCATCGTAAGCCGTAATCAGCACAGGTGGGGTAATGGCATCAGGTGGAGGGATGTCACGCGGTGCGCGCAGGACGGCACCATATCCGGCGCGATAGGCATTCCCTGCATCGAGCATATCCATCACGACAGCGTGAACGCGTTCGGGATCGTCATGCGCCACGGCGAGGCGCGCTTCGTCGCGCACATCGAACCAAGGGAAGAACCAGCTTTGCTCGAGGATACGGTTCCACAGCCATGTGAGATGCTCGCCGTAAACCGAAGGCCGGAATGGGGGAAGATACGCTTCGCCAAACAAAGCCATTTCTTCAGGCGTCCAGACTGCATAGCCGCCGATTGCCAGCCGCGAAAAAACGTTGGGGTGACGCTTCATCGCCGTGACGAGGATGATGCCGCCTGAGTGGAACCCATAGGCAGCTGTCCGCTCTAGTCCGAGCGCCGCCATGAACGCCACGAGCGCATCGGCAAAATCACCAATGTCTGGCTCGTCCAGCAGGAGCGGATCGGATTGGCCAAATCCCGGCGTATCAGGCGCGATACAGGTGAACTGCGCACCCCATTCGCGCATCAAGGGCTCATATTCAGCAGAGGAGCGTGGACTTTGATGCACCATCAATAACGGCGGGCCGTTGCCGCACCGTCGGTAATGGACGCGGCGTCCTTCTAAAGTCAGATAGTGACGCGTGACGATCATGGGCGCGAAGTTGTCCGGACAAATTGCACTCGACAAGCTGTTAGCGCCGGGGCAGTGTGTCTGCAAGCTGGGAGTTGCTGCACCATGTCATTGATCGGCACGAAAATGGTCCGGGAAAACAAAACGGCCCGGCAGATTTTCGAAGAGGTAATCGCCAACCCTGCCCGTAGCAAATTTGGTTTTGGTGAGAAGTTGGCGGTGGTAAATGTCGATTTTCAGCGTGCATACACTGACATCCACTCTTTCAAAACAGCTTACGAAGCCGATCCGCGTCAGATCGAATTTGCCAACACGATCAGTCGCCTTGCCCGCGCAAAAGATATGCCCGTCATCTGGTCGCGCGTTGGATATCTGGACGATGCGAGCGACGCCGGGGTCTGGGGAACACGGACTGACACAGCTGACAGCCTCCAGAACATCAAATACGGCGGCGAGCGTCACGCGTATGATCCGCGCTGCGAAATTGCGGATATTGACCTTCAGTTCACGAAACGGATGCCCAGCGCTTTTTTCGAAACGCCGCTGGCAAGTTATCTGACGTGGCGCAAAGTCGATACCGTGGTCGTGACGGGCGGCAGCACTTCGGGATGCGTCCGCGCCACCGCAGTCGATGCGCTCAGCCATGGCTATCGCACCATCGTTCCCATTGAAACCTGCGCAGACAAGCATGAAAGTTATCACTTCGCCAATCTCACGGACCTCCAGCTTAAATATGCCGATGTCGAGCCAGTGCAGGTCGTGATCGACTGGCTGGAATCGCGCTGATGCAAGAAGCTGCCGCCGATCCGGGACTTTACGATTATGCCCCCTATCGCCACAGGCAGAGGGTCGTCTGGCCGGGCGGCGGATCGGTCGCAGTCTGGGTTGCCCCCAATCTCGAATATTATGAAATCGATCCGCCAGTTCACCCGAAGCGCAAGCCGTGGTCGCGGCCACATCCTGACGTCGTGGGCTGGAGCCATCGCGACCATGCGAACCGCGTTTCGCACTGGCGAATGGCCGATGCGATGACGCGGCACGGGTTTCCGGGATCGGTGAGCCTTTCAGTAGCGCTGTGTCAGCATCATCCCGAAGTCGTCGCCGATGCCGATGCACGCGGCTGGGAGTTTTTCAGCCACGGGATTTACAACACCCGCTACGCCTATGACATGGACGAAACGCAGGAACGTGCGATCATCGAAGATTCGATCCGCACTGTTCGCGAAGCAACAGGGCAGACGATCCGCGGATGGCTCGCCCCTGCACTCACGCATACCCCGCGCACGCTCGATCTGATTGCCGAATATGGTCTCGAGTACACCTGCGATCTGTATCATGATGATCAGTTGCAACCAGTCAAAACGCGGACGGGCAGCCTCGTTACGATCCCCTACAGCCTCGAGGTCAACGACCATTACGGTTTTTTCGTCTACAACATGTCAGGACGCGAATATGCCGATACATTGATCCGGCAGTTCGAACGACTGGCAGAGGAGGGAGCAGCCAGCGGCACTGTGATGTGCATTCCTCTCCACGCCTATCTGATCGGACAGCCGCACCGGATTGGGCCATTCGAGGCGGCGCTGAAGCATATTGCAGCCGACGGTCGCGCGTGGATTGCGACCGCTGGCGAGATCGTTGATGCGTGGAAGGCGCAGCGATGAGCGTCGACCCTGCCTATCTCGATTATCCCAGGCGCCGCCATGGCTATGACCATGACCTGTTCGACTGGTCTGCAATCAATGACCGTAAGCCGATCGACTGGCCCAATAGCAAATCGGTAGCGGTTTGGGTGTGCGTCAGCCTCGAATGGTTCCCGATCATGCCATCGGACACTCCGTTCCGCGCCCCGGGGCACATGCAGACCGCGTATCCCGACTATCGGCATTACACTGCGCGCGATTATGGCAACCGGATAGGGGTCTATCGGTTGCTCAATGCCTTTGCGAAAGCGGGTATCGTCGCCAGCTTCGCGACCAACAGCGTAATTGCCGAACGCTATCCTGTTCTGGTTGCTGACATCGTATCGGATGGTCATGAAATCATCGCGCATTCCACCGACATGAATGGGACGATTGCAACCGGCCTCACAATTGAGGACGAACGCGCACTGATTGCGACCTCGCTCGATCGCCTGGGTTTTGCGACGGGAAGCCGACCTCAAGGCTGGCTTTCGATTGCCCGTTCGCAAAGCTGGAATACGCCTGAGCTGCTGCACGAAGCTGGTGTCCGTTATTGCTGCGACTGGGTGAATGACGAACTGCCTTATCGTTTGCGAAACGGCCTGATCAATCTGCCGCTCAATCACGAACTTTCCGACCGGCAAATCATTACCGTCCAGCAGCAATCGGCGGATAACTATGCGCAATCGATACGCGACGCGTTCGACTGGCTGGCGTTAGAGGCGAAAACAGGGGGAGGGCGAATGCTGCCGCTTCACATCACGCCGTATATTATCGGCTTGCCATACCGAATTGCGGCGTTCGAAGCCTTGCTGACTGACCTTGTTTCGCGATCACAGGCGTGGTTCGCGACTGGCGGCCAGATCGTAGACTTTTGGGACGCAAAGCAGTGAAAGTGCGCAATCCCCGGACGGGTGAATATGATTATCAAATAGAACCGGTATTGCCCGATGCTTTGGCTGAATTGACCAGCCGGCTTCGCGCCAAGCAGATGAACTGGGCCATGGTAACACCCGATAATCGTGCAGTTGTGTTGTTACATTTTGCCGATGCTATTCGTCGTCATTCTGTTGCAATCGGAGCCGCGCTGGCGATCGATACGGGAAGGCGAGCGATCTCGCAGATCGAAGTGGGCGGCACGGTCCAGCTTATCGAGCGCTGGGCAGGGCTGGCACCAGCGCTGATCCGGGAAACTGAAACACTCATCAGCAAAACCGGCATCCCCGGGATTTCAACCACAACACGGTTGGTTCCCTACTGCCTGGTCGGGGTCATTTCCCCGTGGAATTTTCCTCTGACACTCGCGCTGATAGATGCGATACCCGCTCTCGCCGCGGGCTGTGCCGTGATCGTCAAACCGTCCGAAATCACGCCGCGTTTTATCGCGCCGTTGATGGCAGTGGTGGCCGAGTTTCCTGAACTGCCGCTGGCGGTCATCGAAGGCGATGGCGCGACGGGGGCGGCAATGATCCCGCTGGTCGATTACATCGCGTTTACAGGATCGGTCGCGACAGGACGCAAAGTGGGGGAGGCCGCAGCAAAAGCCTTCATTTCTGCAAGCCTCGAGCTTGGTGGCAAAGACCCCATGATTGTCCTTGCCAGCGCCGATCCTGTCGCTGCGGCGGAAACGGCGTTGCGGGCATCGGTCGTGAACAACGGGCAAGCCTGCCAGTCTATCGAGCGCGTTTATGTCGCACGGGAGATCGCGGCTCCGTTTCTCGAAGCATTGGTCGCCGAGGCACAAAGGGTGCGGCTCAACGCCGATGATATTGCGAGCGGTGACATCGGTCCGTTCATTTGCGCCAAGCAGGCTGACAGTGTTCAGGCTCAACTCGATGAAGCCGTGGCCAAAGGCGCGAGGCTTGTCGTGGGCGGCCATGTCACAAACATCGGTGGTGGTCTTTATCTGCGCCCGACGGTTCTTGTCGATGTGACACCAGACATGGCGGTGATGGCCGAGGAAACATTTGGTCCAGTGATCCCAGTGACCTTCTTCGACAGCGTGAATGAAGCGGTTGCGCTAGCAAATGGCGGAGCGTTCGGGCTTTCGGCCGCAGTGATTGCTGCAACAATTGACGAGGCTGAAGCGGTTGCGGTGCTGCTGAAAGCAGGCGCTGTGTCGATCAACGACGGTTCGCTCACCTCGATGGTTTGGGAAGCAGAGAAATCGAGTTTCGGGCTATCCGGCCTCGGCCCGTCTCGAATGGGCGAAAGCGGGCTGATGCGCTTTTTTCGTAAGCAAGCATTGATCCGGCAGGAAGGGCAACCGCTGCCACTCGCCGCATATTCTGAGGAGACGATAACATGAAGCGAACCCTTTTGCTGGCGCTATGCCTGCCGACGCTGGCCTGTGCGCAGTCCACGCCGTCTTCGACTCGCACCGATGTCGCGGCAGGTGTGAGCAAGCCCGCTGCTCGCGTGCCGACCGATATTCGTCGCGTGACGCTTATCGTGCGCAATATGGGAAACAGCCTGAAGCTCTATCGCGATGTTATGGGGCTCAAAGTCAATTACGATACTATGGTGACAACGTCCGGCGTGGCGCTCCCCGCAGGTGAACCCAACGCCAAGGCACGGCTGGTGCTGCTCAACAGCAACGATCCATACATCGGGTGGATCGGCCTGATGCAGTGGACCGATCCGGCGCTGCCCGATCCGGGACCATATCCAAAACGCATGGGGCCGGGCGGCGCGGTGATCGTGACCAACACCGACGATGTCGAAGGCGGATGTGCAGCGGCGGCAAAAGTGCCGGGCGTCACCGTGACCGCGCCGCCACGATTGCAGGAATATCCAGGGCGAAACGGCGCGCCGCCGATCCGGGTCAAGGGCTGCAATTTCTTCGATCCCGATGGGACGCTGATTGAAATGAACCAATTGCTCAAATGATCACATATCGCGGAGTTTTGCGCTCCAATCCTCGACGCTGGGTTCGTTAAGTTCGGCAAGCGCTTCCATATCCTGCTGAACGCCGCGCATGATCCGCGCGATATAGGCTCGCGTCAGGAGGCCGCGTTCCTCGCCAGCCTTGCGGTCGGGGGTATAGGCTTCGATGTCTGCGCGACTGACGCTGCCCTTTGCATCGAGCAGCCGTTCGATCGTGTCCATTCGTTCGCGCATCACCGAAACTTCGCCGATGAGCGCCATGACGATCGATAGCGTTCGGTCGGTCGCTGGGTCTTCGAAATACTTGGGACGCTTACCCTTCGCTTTGGCTCCGGCACGCGCGATCCAGTCGAGGCCTTCGGTCATGCGGTGACTTTCCACGCGCCATAGGCGTGCCAGCTTGCCGCGCGGCCAAGATCTTCGCCTTCGCCTTGCGCCTGTTTGGGGAAGATCGTTTCATCAACCACCGCTGTCACGCCAGTGACGAACTGCGTAGATTTGGGCAGGCCTGCGGCATCCATCACGTCTTCGAGGTGGATGGCGTGCATCGATGACCAGAATGGCTCGTTGTTGTTGAACGCATCCCAATCGCGGATAAACTGTTCGTAAAGCGGCATTGCATCCGAATATTGCGGCTGTTCGAGGTGGAGCATCAGGCCGCCGTCTGCCAGCACCCGCGCCCCCTCCTTTATGATGCGCGGCAACGCGGTGCCGCTGGTTTCGTGTAAGAACATCGTCGTTTGCACCCAATCGAAGTGGCCGTCGGGATATTCGGACAAATCCTCGGCATTCTTCTGGACGAAATGCAGGTTGCGGACGCCCAGAGATTGCGCGCGGGCATGACCATAGCGCAGAGAGGGTGCTGCGGTATCGATGGCGATGACTTCGCATTCGGGAAACGCCTGCGCGAGCGGCACGATATTATGGCCGATGGTCGCGCCAATATCGAGGATGCGGCGCGGACTCCAGCCGGGGCGTTCCTTCCTGATCCAGTCGACCAGAGCCTGCCCGCCGCCATCGGTCAGCGCTCCAAGCCCGCCAGCGGTCGTTGCAAAGATGCCGCAATCGTAATTCGCCCCTGCTGACACATCGCCGGGGCGTTCTTCGCCGTGATAAGACCCAGGCATACAGTGAATATCGACCGCGTTCTGATAGCGCGGCACCTCGACTGTCGCATCAAGGCGCAGTGTGTCTCGGCCTTCATTATACTGCCATGCCTTGGCATCGAGTTCATCGATCTGACGCAGCACCATCGCGCGTCCGTTCTGCTGGCGCATCTCCATCGAATTACGCTTAAGCGCGGACCAGAGCCGATGCCATGGATCCTTGTTCATCGCGTGCCGGATCTCGTGGCGATGTTCAGGCTCGCGGCCATGTTCTTTCACGAATGCTGGCAGGACGCGGCGATCATAAGCCAGCTTGTTTCCTGTCCCGAGTATGGTCGCCATATATTTATTGAAGCCCGCCAGGAAATTGAATCGGGCGGCCTCATCATGGCTCGGCTCTGGAAACACGCCGTGGCGCGCGACGGCTGAGTAGGGGGGAGGGATATCGGGGTTCATATCAATCCATCCTTGGCAAGGCGCTCGATCGTTGCCTCCATCGTCTTGGCAAAATAGTCGCGATCGGGCGTTTTCACAGTCCCATTCTCAATCAGGCCGTTGGCTTTCTGATGTGTATCGGCAACATAGGCAGCCGCAAACAGCTCGTTCCGCTGGCGTGCTAACATGTTGGTCATTCCCGGCTTGCGCCGTGCGGCCCTCAGTGCGCTCAAATCGATGTCTGCGAACGCCGTGAACGTCTCGCCCGCGTTCGATTCAGCGACGACATTGCCTTTCCAGTCGACAACCATCGAATTGCCATCAGCCGATGCCGCCGGCAGCGCAGTGCCGGTGATCCCAGCGGTATTCGCCGACACGACATAGGCCATATTCTCGAACGCCCGCGCGCGCTTGGCGATCATTTTGGGTGTCGCCGTCGGCGATCCGATTTCGGACGAGGAATGCACAAATACCTCCGCCCCGCGCAATGCATGGGCACGGGCGATCTCTGGATACAGGATTTCTTCCGAGGCAATTGCGGCAAGATTGCCGATCTCGGTTCTCGCGACCGGGAACACGCCATCAACCCCGTAAATGTCGAGATACTTCGACCAGACATCGTGCGGCGTTGGCGCGAACATCGAATTGAGCCTGCGGTAGCGCAGCACGACATCGCCATTGGGCGCGATGATGCAGCTTGCCTGGAAATAGAGGCCGGGGAAGTTGGCGTCGGTTTCATAAGCGTTGACCGCAAGGAACACCTTGAGCCGCTGTGCCAGTTCGCCAAGCGCTTCATATTCGGAGCCATCGGGCGCGAAGGCGGCGATCTTAGCAAATTCGGGGATGCTGATCCGGCCCGGATATGAAGTGAAAAGATATTCGGGCAGCACCGCGAGCTTTACTGGAACCCCTGAATACTGACCGATGAAGATCGACGCCGAACGAATTTGCCCTTCGATTTCGGCAATATGTGACGAGACTTGCGCCCACGCCTCTTCGCGCGACTTCGCCCGATCGACCGAACGCGCGGCGAGTTGCATCGCGACGGCGGAATAGGTCAAAGCCCCAGCGCCCCCGGATTCATCAGCCCTTGCGGATCGACCTCGCGTGCCACCGCCTCAAGAATGCGCCATCCACGCGGATCAGTGCGCTCCTTCAACGGATAGGTGCGCCCGATCTGGAAGTGCATGCCGCCCACACTTCCGAAAATGTCGATCACGCCCTGCCGCAGCGTTTCAACGAGCGCACGCGCATCGGGGTTTCTGGCATGTTGTGGCAGTTTGGCGAAATGCGCAGGCTCGATGAAGCGGCGGTGGATTTCCCATTGTTCGTCGGGCCAATAGAAGCATGGCTCGATCAGGAAGCCGGTCTTGCCGACAACCAGGAACATATATCCTGCTCCGACGCCGAGACGATCCATTTCAGCAGAATTAGCGTTGAACAGGGCGGTGATCGCGTCGATGGTTTCGAGCGCCCTGGAGTGGCGGACAATGCCGTGCACAGGCGCCCAGCGTTCGCCCGCCGGGCCTGCCATCGAATTGGGCGGCGGAAAGGGGTTGGCGCGGAGCACTTTGGGGATGGTGTTTTCGACAGCGCGCCCGCCGTTGGCCGAGACGATGGTTTCAACTTCGGCAAGATCGGAATCGACCGCCGTCTGATTGCGGCCTTCGCAGATCAGGTGGATCGAGAACGCGGCTTCGTCGAGGAACGTGCGGCCCGCTGCGACGACCTTCGCGCCCTCCTTGATGCCCTTCCAGAAGCCGCCTTGCGCCTTGATCATCCCGATGAGTGATCTGGCATCGGCCGTAAGGCTGTCGCGCTTCATCCGCTGCGCTTGAAGGAACGGATCGAAACCGAATGCCTCGGCCACCAGTCCGCGCCGCCCGATCTCGCTCATCGCTGCGCAATAGGATCGCGGATTATCGAATGCGTAACTGCCGTAGGAGAACGCCTTGCCATCATGGACCAGTGGCAGCGTGATCTGCGCCTTGATCCCGAACCGTCCCGCGTCAGCACCGAACAATCCGGTCAAGTCCGGACCGAAGGGGCGCAGGAACCCATTGCCGGTCCTGACGATGCTTCCATCAGCAAGGACAACATCGGCGCTAAGGATTGAGGCAGAAATGGTTCCGTCTCGCGCGCCCCAGAACAAGCCATTCTGGCTCATTCCTCCGCCGATGCTCGCACGGATGCCGGAGAGTGTGCCCCACAATGGCGTGCGCAAGCCTTTGGGGTGGAGTGCTTCATAAAGCTGGTTCCAGCTAGCGCCGGCCTCAACAGTCACCGTCATATCGGTTTCGTCGATTTCGACGATCCGGTCCATCCGGCCCATATCGACGATCAGCGCGCCTGCGTGCGGCGCGACGAATCCACTCGTGTAACTCATCCCTCCGCCACGCGGGATAATTGCTATACCTTCCGATGTTGCAACAGCAACGCCGGCTGAAAGTTCTTCGATTGCTGAGGGACGGAAGACTGCGAGTGGAGCAGGGCCGTCGGTGAAGATATCCTGGGCATAGAACGCGCATTCGCCTGAATCGACGATCAGTGCGTCGCGACTGACGACTGCCGCGATCCGATCGAGCGGCGTATCAGATACGGGCAGGCTCGCCATGTGCCACCCCCTCGCCTTTGGAACGGCGTTCAGGATATCGCCCAAGCAATAGCAGCAATGAAGCGCCGACAACGAACATCGCTGCTGCCAACATCAACATGCCGTCATAACTTCCGGTTTGATCACGTGTGATCCCGTAAAAAATGGGAGAGATTGCCGAACCGATCCCGAACGGCATGTAAAGACAGCCATAAATCTTCCCGAAATGCGCCATGCCGAAATAGCGGGCGGCAAGGAACGCGATCAAGTCGCTTTCTGCACCCGCTGCAAAGCCCAGCAGAAACGCAGCTGGGATCAAAATCGACATCGCGCCATCGGTTCCCATCAGCAAGTAGCACGCTAACGCGGGGAGGCACAGGACGGGGAAAGCGACAGCCGGCCCCCAATATCGGTCGAGCAACAGCCCCACGCCCAACCGACCGCACAACAGGCCGAGGGCAACGATGCCCATCATCGATGTCGCGCTGTTGAGATCGAGACCATGATCCATGACGATCGGAATCATGTGGATATGCGCGCCACCATAAGCGAGCGCGATCAACAATATAGAGGAAAGAAGCAGCCAGAATTGGCGCGTTCTCGCTGCCTCTGAAAGCGTTTTGCCGATGAGCTTACCATCGGTTGTGCTCAGTGCATCGGGACGTTCGTCGATGCGTGGTTCGCGGAAAAGCGCGAAGCAAATCGGCAGCGCGACGAGCAGGGGCAGCAGCGCCACAACCGGGAAAATCTCCCGCCACCCATAGGTTTGAAGAACGTAGCCCGCGATCTTTGGCACCACGAAACCCGCAGCGCTGGTGCCCAAAAGCATCATCCCGAGCGCCAACCCGCGATTGGCGACAAACCACATGCTGATCGCGCGGCTCCACGTCACCGGGGTCGATCCGATCCCGATCAAGCCGATGACGAACCACAACGCATAAAACCCGGCGAGCGAGGGCGGCGTAAAGTAAAGCGCGGCAAAACTGACACTGAATGCCGCCAGCGAGAACAAAGCGACGCGCCGGACGCCATAACGATCTGCGGCTCCACCAAAAACGGGGGCCATCAACGACGCGACGAGGCCAAAAATCGTGATGCCGATGCTGACCTGCGCGCGCGTCCATCCAAATTCGGTGTTCAATGGAGCGAACAAAAGGCCCAGCACGTTGAACGGTAGCGGAGATGCCCCGCACATCGTGCCGAGGAATCCCGCCAGCAAGACTTTCCAGCCCATTTTGAATTCGGACTGCTCCGGTTGCGTCAAGATCTTTTCCCCTCAGTCGCGCGTAGTCGGGCTATGAAGCGCATTGGACATTCGAACACGCAGCGACCCTAAAGGCAATCGTTTCAATACGACGCAACGTCTTGGTCAAAAGCTATACTTTGCCCGAACCATCAACTCGCGTGGGCGATTGAGGTAAGAAAAGTTTGCCAATGTCGACTGGATATACTCCTCGTCGAGGCAATTGGTGCAATCGACCGACAGCTGGAATCCCGCATCGCTTTTCAGTGTCAGGCTACCATTGACGATCCAGGCCGATGGCGATTGCGATCCCGTTATGAACGCACCGCTGCCAAGCGCATTTGACGGGAAACTGCCATTCACGCCAGTTGTTGGCGCATCGAAAAGGCTGAGATTGCTTGTTCCGACTTCCTGTTTGCCGCGGTAGGATGCGTTCACCGACGGCGTGAACGAAAGCCCGCCGCCGATTTGTGCCTTATAGCTGGCTCCTAACGACAAAGTGATTTTTGGCGTGCGCACAGGCGTTGAAATGCTGCCATCGGGTGCCACAATCCCGGCGCCGCATGTTGCAATCGACGGAACTGTTGCAGGCAAGTTCGCTCCGCCCGGCACTTTTCCGGCCGCGATCGCGGCCCGGCATTCTGCCGCTTGCGATGCCACCGACTGAATGCCGAACTCGTCGCGCGCCGGGGCGCTCGCATCGATTTTATACTTGTCGTCCTGATACCCGACATTGGCGAACAGAGTCATGCCATCAACTGGCTGGAACAGGAATTCTGCCTCAATGCCTTGATTGCGATAGTCGGCGAAATTGCGAGTGATGAAAGCTATCGACCCATTCGGGCGGACAAGGGCAGATGGCGTCTGCAAATCTGTCACATCGAGATAGAAGAATGTCAGATTGGCTCGCACGCGCCTTCCGAAGAGATCGGACTTGATGCCAGCTTCATAACTCCACACTTTCTCGGGACCGAACGGCAGTATCTCAGTGCCAAGAAACGCCGAAGCTGGCGCTGCCCCTGTAATCGAGAACCCGCGCGCATTCCATCCGCCCGATTTGAACCCGCGGGTCGCACTGGCAAACAGGTTGACGTCGTCGGTCGCTTTGAAACTGGCAGCAAATCGGGGAGTCCAGAGACCTGTCGATAATTTGCGTGGCACGACCCTGCCGTTGGTGGCAATCAGGCGACTGTTATCAAGGCAGGCACCGGGCAGGACGGGCGCAGTCGATGCGGCACAAAATGCGCGGTTGTCCTTGATCGAAAACGTCTTTTCCTCATCGGTGTACCGGATGCCTGCTGTCAGCGTGATTGGACCCAGATTGACATCGCCCTGCGCATAGCCTGCATAAGCGGTCAGCGAATTTTTGAGAATGCGATCCCCTAGTAATAGGCCAAGCCCGCCCGGTGCTCCTGTGAACACCGAGAACACGTCAGCGAAATCGGTGCGGTTCTTTTCGTTGATGTAGTAAAAACCGGCGACATAATCGAAGAGGCCATCGCCCACGCTGCCGTTGAGCTTGATTTCCTGACTGAACTGTTCGTGCTGGCCATCGTTCAAAATCGTGAAGCCACCGCGAGCAAATCCGCGGATGGCAGGACGCGGTGCGGCGAGGCTTGGCGAACCGCCCCCGTCGAAGAAATCGAGTGCAAATTGCTGGCGGAGGTGGACATAGCCGGTGATCAGCGCGAGAGTTGTTTGCTCGGCAACATCGAATTCTAGCGTCGAAGTGATCAGATCGCTCGCAGCATCATTGCCAAGCCCATAATTGGCTTTGCGGTTGGCAATTCCCGCCGGATAGGGCGAGGGGCTGGGCAATTCCTTGCGCAAACCGGTCGCGACAAACCGCCCGTCGCAATCGCCCGCAGCAACGGGATTGCAATCCGAATTGTAAAAGTTTTCACCCTTGGCGACGATATGCGCGTAGCTGGCGTTCCAGCGCACCGAGGGCGATAGATCGCCGCGAATACCGAGCCTGACGCCCCAGCCGTCATCATCGTTGGCGCGCTGCCCTGTCGTCACATTCTTCGCATAGCCGCGATCATCCTGCCCGTATGCCGACAGCTTGACTGCGAAACTATCGGCAAGCGGCAGATCGATTGAGCCGCGGATCAG
>JANOQL010000506.1:0-1659 GCA_031414835.1 Sphingomonadales bacterium
TTTGCAGGCGGGCGGTTGAGCCGTTCGACCAGTCCGACGGTTTCATATGAGAAGTAGCCGACGAAGCATGACAAGGCTGCGGGAAATCCGTCAGGGACTTTGAAGCGAAATTCGGAGACGAGCGCGCGCAGGGCGGGCAGCGTTTCGGCGTCGATGACTTCGAATGCGTCGCGCGAAAGCGCCCAGTTGCGGTTGATCTCGCACTTTTCAGCATCGGCGCGAAACACAAGGTCGGGGGCCAGCCCGATCAGGCTGTAGCGCCCGCGAACCGACCCGCCTTCAACCGATTCAAGGATGAAATCGCCGCGACCCGGCTCGATCAGTTTCAGCGCTGCCGAAACCGGAGTTTCGGTATCGGCGATGAGTTCGGACCAGATGAGGGCAGGGCGACCGGCGGCGAGCTCGGCTTCGGCAGCGGCGCGGTCGAACGCCATCAGCGCGCGGGCGCGCCTGTCAGCCGCCGTTTGAGAGTGCCGATTGCTTTTTCGTCGCGTTCGACGCCAACATCCTTGCGAATTGCCGACGCAAGTTGCGCGACGTATTCTTCACCCAACGCGCTCGCCATTTCTTGCTGAGTGCGTTCGATTAGGCCTGGCATCGTTCTCGCATCGCCGGGCGTCGTGCTGTTGAGCTTGACGACATACCAGCCTTGATTGTCAGGCATGGCGAGCAGTTTGGCCTTGCCCTTGGCCATGCTGAACATCAATTGGACAGGTGGTGGCACTTGCGCATTTTGCTGGGTCAGATCGATCCGCCTTGCCGAAATCGGCTGAGGAGCGGGAAGGGCAACACCGCCTGTCGATATTGCCGCTGCCAAAGTCGATCCGCCATTCACCTTGGCTACGATGGCATCGGCCACGCGCTTGGCGGCCTTGGCTGCGCGGTCTGCCATGAAATCGGCGGCGACTTGATCACGGATCTTCGCCAGAGGGCGCGGTGCGGCTGGCGTGACCTTCTCAAGATCGGAGAAGGCGTAAGCCCGGCCAGCGATCAGCGTAACCACCGAAGCATCATCGTCGGGTGAGGCCTGAAACGCATCCTTGAGAACAGGCAGGATCGCCGAATCGCGCTTGAAATTCGGTTGGTCAGGAGCAACGCCGCTCGACGTCACCGGAGGCGTGGTAACGACAGTCAGCCCATTCGCCTTGGCAGCATCGGCAAAGGTCGCGCCATCGGCGACCGCATCTTCGAGCTTGGTGACGAATTCTGCCAGCGCTCCATCCATTTTGCGCTGGCGGATGGCTTCGCTGAGTTGCGCGCGAACGCTTTCAAGGCTCTGGCTCGACGCCGCGTTGATGCTATCGACGCGAATGACGCTCCACCCGAACGGCGTTTTCTGAGGGTCGAGGACGGTTCCCGTCTGTGCCGAAAAACCAGCTTTTGCTGCCGCAGGAGAGGTCAATCCGGCAAATGACGCTTCGTCTTGCGGCGCCAGTGTGATGACGTCAGCTCCGCCTGCCTTGGCGGCTTCGGAAAGCGACGTTCCTCCACGCGCTTTTCCTGCAATCGCTTGTGCGGCTTGCTGACTCTGGACAACAACCTGCGTGAACACGCGCGTCTGTTTGCCAGTGAATTTGGCGGCATCGGCCTTGTAGGCCTGAGCAATCTCGGCTTCGCTGATCGAGACAATTTCGGCAAACTGGCTGCGATCGAAAAGCG
>JANOQL010000507.1:0-2320 GCA_031414835.1 Sphingomonadales bacterium
CGCGCGTGATCGTGCCGCCTTACGTCGCTGCCGGAATGACCGATCTGCTCCAGACCGCCGTGAGTGCAGGCACCGGGCGCGCGGCACAGATCGGGCGCCCGGTCGCGGGCAAGACCGGCACGACATCGTCGAACAAGGATGGCTGGTTCATGGGGTTTTCGAGCGGGCTGACGACAGGCGTGTGGATGGGGCGTGACGATGCGCGGCCGGTCCGCGGGCTTCAGGGGGGCACCGCGCCTGCGCGTGCGTTCGCCCAGTTCATGAGATCGGCAACAGCAGGCCGCCCGATCGAACAGTTTGATACCAAAGTCACATTGCCCGAATGGCAGCTCGAGCCCGATGAAGAGGCGTATTTTGGCGATCCCGACGAAGCCTTTGTCGATGGCGATGGCAATCCGATCGGCACCAATCCCGATGTCGGTACGATGAAGACGCCCGAAATCGAGGTCGAGCCCACACCTGAAGACCGGCCCGAAGATTTGATTCCCGGCGTGCCCGAGCCGCAATAAACGTCAACTACGTCCAAAGGCGTGCAGGCTGCTCCCGTGCGTCTTGAGCCAGTGATGCGCGGCTTTGGGATCGCCGTCGGTCAGCTGGTCGGCGAGCGCGTGGAACGCCTTCCCATGGTTCATATGAACACGATGCGCCACTTCATGCGCGATGATGGCCTGCCGCACGAACGCAGGCGCAAGGATCAACCGCCAGCTGTAGCGGATCGCACCTGATGCACTGCAACTGCCCCAGCGCGACACCGGATCGCCAACGCCAACCGCAGTGATCGTCACCCCCGCCTTGGCTGCGAGCTGCCGGGTTTCGGCGGTCATGACGCGTTTTGCCTGTGCCCTGAGATAGCGCATCAGCCTGGCCGCAAGCGTTTCCAACGGGCCGCCGATTTGCAATCTCGAGCCCATTTTGCAGGGAACGCGCGAATGGCGGGCATCCCAATCGAGCCGGACCTGTTCGTCGCCTACACCGATCAGCATCCCGGGAACGATCGGCTGCGGGTGTGGAAGTTTCGCCAGCTGCGCTTCGGCCCAGCTGCGTCGCGTCTCCGCCCATGCCAGTGCGGGGGAAAGCGCGGCGCGCGCGGGTAACGTCAGCCGCACTGCACGCTTGCGCTGATCGATCGACAGCCGCATCGACCGCGCGCGTGGAGACCGCCGCACGTCGAGCGGCTGGCCACCGAACCATATTGGCTCCTGGGGTGGCTTAGTAACGGCCCGCTTCGTCCAGAACATGATCTTCCAGTTCGCCTGCATCGATTTCGGATATCGTCCAGCCGCGCACCGATGCACCGGCGCGGTGGATCGATTCGCGATCTCCTGTGATCAGATGATGCCAGTCGGGCAGCGGCCGCCCTTCGGCACGGCGGACATAAGCGCAGGTGTCAGGCAACCAGTCGATGGTCGCCAGCGATTTGAGGGTCAGCCGGATGCAATCGGGCACATGCAGGCGCCGCCGCTTATAATCCCCGCACCGCCCTTCCCGCCGATCAAGCAAGCGGCACGCAACGTTGGTCGGAAACAATTCGCCAGTCTCTTCATCTTCGAGTTTGTGGAGGCAGCATTTGCCGCAGCCATCGCATAATGCCTCCCATTGCGCGGCATCGAGCGCCTCAAGCGGGCGATCTTCCCAGAAACGTGCGCTCACCTGACCCATTGGTCGAGTTCGCCCGCAATCTGTTCGGGGGTTCCATCGTGTGAAAGTATGGCAATCGGTTCGCCCTTTGGCCCGAACAGATAGGCAACGCGGCTGTGATCGACGAGATACGCGCCATTGCCCTTATCCTCTCCCTTGCTTGCGAACACGGCAAAGGCTTTTTTTGCGGCTTCGGTTTGCGCTTCGGTGCCGGTCAGACCGATCAACCGCGGGTGAAACGCATCGGTATATTGCGTCAGGACTACCGGCGTATCGCGCGCGGGATCGACGCTGATGAACAGCGGCTGCACCTTTTGGGCACGCGCGGAATCTGTTTTTTCAAATGCCTTCAACCCCAGCATCAGATTGCGGAGATCAACAGGGCAGATGTCGGGGCAGAAGGTATATCCGAAATACACGATCCGATATTTGCCAACAAATTGAGTATCGCTCAGCTGTTTCCCATCTTCTCCCATCAATGTGAATGGACCGCCAATCCGTGCGCCTGCCAGCGGCGGCGCTTCTGGTGCGGTGCCGCACGACGCCAGCAGGAGGGCTGAGATCATCAAAAGCAAACGGTTCATCATGCGGCCAGCCTTGCGTTGTTAGTCGCGGCTGCGCAAGAGAGCAGCACGTCAACAGGGTTTGAACCAATGTCCAGAATCGTTCATATGGCGATCGT
>JANOQL010000508.1:0-8033 GCA_031414835.1 Sphingomonadales bacterium
TGTCGCGCAATGAGTCGATCGACACCTGCACCCCAACCTCGACGCTTGTGCGCAGCTCGACGCCTTCGGCTTGCATCTGCACCAGCCGCCGGTTGATCAGATGCTTTTCCATCTTGAAATCGGGGATGCCATAGCGGAGCAGGCCACCCATCCGGTCGGCCTTTTCGAACAACGTCACGCTATGCCCCGCGCGCGCGAGTTGTTGCGTGCACGCCATGCCAGCCGGGCCAGACCCGACGACCGCGACCGACTTGCCCGTCTTGCGGGCTGGCAATTGCGGGACAATCCAGCCTTCGGTCCAGCCACGATCGACGATCTGGCATTCGATCGCCTTGATCGTCACCGGCGAATCATCGATGTTGAGCGTGCAGCTCGCTTCGCACGGCGCGGGGCAGATACGCCCCGTAAACTCGGGGAAATTATTGGTCGAATGCAGCACGTCGAGCGCATTCTTCCAGTCCGCCTCATAGACCAGATGGTTCCAGTCAGGGATCAGATTGTTGACGGGGCAACCGGTATGGCAAAATGGAATGCCGCAGTTCATGCACCGCGCCGCCTGGTTGCGCAGCTTGTCCTCAGGCAGAGGCTTTACGAACTCGCGATAGTTTTTGACGCGCTCTTCGACCGGCACATATGGCCGCTCGACGCGTTCGATTTCGAGGAATCCGGTGGTCTTTCCCATGGCCTTACTCCGCTGCCACGCTGTCAGCTTCGAGGCGTTCGGCCTCAAGCTGCTTCAATGCCCGTGCATAATCGCGCGGCATCACCTTGAGGAAATGCTTGAGCGTATCGGGCCAGCCATCAAGGATCGCGCGTGCGCGTTTCGATCCGGTGTAAAGATGATGCCGCTCGAGCATGATCCGCAGCCGCTCGGCGCTGTGATAGAGCATGTCACCCATGCCGAAATCATGGACGTTCGCCGCACGTTGCGATGGCCGCCCTGTGCCATCTTCGCCATCGGGATCGGGCGTGATCGGCTCGATATCGACCATTGAAAGGTTGCAGCGTTCGCGGAACAGCCCATCTTCGTCATAGACATAGGCGACGCCTCCCGACATCCCCGCCGCGAAATTACGCCCGGTCTTACCAAGCACGACGACGACGCCGCCGGTCATATATTCGCAAGCATGATCGCCTGCGCCTTCGACCACTGCGACCGCACCCGAATTGCGCACTGCGAAACGTTCGCCTGCGACGCCGTTAAAATAGGCCTCGCCCGCGATCGCGCCATACAGCACGGTATTACCGACGATGATGTTCGCCAGAGGATCGCGCTTCACATGCCCCGGCTGCTTGACGATCACGCGACCGCCCGAGAGCCCCTTGCCGACATAGTCATTGGCGTCGCCGGTCAGTTCGAGCGTGATGCCATGCGCAAGGAACGCACCGAAGCTCTGCCCTGCAACGCCGGTAAAATCGATCTTGATCGTGTTGTCAGGCAATCCTTCATGGCCATGCGCGCGCGCGACATCGCCTGACAGCATCGCGCCAACGGTGCGGTTCACATTGCGGACTTCGCGCTCGATCCGGACAGGGGCCTTGTTCAATATGGCATCCTGACACGCCGCGATCAGTTCGCGATCGAGCGTTTCGCCAAGTCCGTGATCCTGCGTTTCGGTCTGGTGGAGCGGCGCACCGCCGGTATCGACCTGATGCAACAACCGCGACAGATCGATCCCTTGCGCCTTTCCATGCGCAAGCGCCTTGCCCATGTCGATGCGATCGACGCGGCCGACCATGTCTTCAACGGTGGCAAAGCCCATTTCCGCCATGATCTTGCGCAGCTCTTCGGCGACGAAGAAGAAGTAATTGATCACATGCTCGGGCTGGCCCGTGAACCGCTTGCGCAGCACGGGATCCTGCGTCGCCACGCCAACCGGACACGTGTTGAGGTGACATTTGCGCATCATGATGCAACCTGCCGCAATCAGCGGTGCGGTCGCGAAGCCGAACTCGTCGGCCCCAAGCAACGCCCCCACTGCGACGTCGCGGCCGGTGCGAAGCCCGCCATCGACCTGCACGGCGATCCGGCTGCGCAGATTGTTGAGCAACAGCGTTTGCTGCGTTTCGGCGAGCCCGATTTCCCACGGGCTGCCGGCGTGGGTCAGCGACGTCAGCGGCGATGCCCCTGTCCCGCCGTCATATCCCGAAATCGTGACATGATCGGCGCGCGCTTTCGAAACGCCCGCCGCCACAGTCCCGACGCCAACTTCGGACACCAGCTTCACCGAGATCCGCGCGCCGGTGTTCACATTCTTGAGATCATGGATCAGCTGCGCCAGATCCTCAATCGAATAAATGTCATGATGCGGTGGAGGCGAGATCAGCCCGACGCCAGGCGTCGAATGCCTCACCTTGGCAATGTATTTGTTGACCTTGTCACCGGGTAATTGCCCGCCTTCCCCGGGTTTTGCACCCTGTGCCATTTTGATCTGGATATCGTCGGCATTGACGAGATACTCGGTGGTTACCCCGAACCGCCCAGACGCCACCTGCTTGATTGCCGAGCGCATCGAATCGCCATTGGCCATCGGCGCATAGCGATCCGATTCCTCGCCGCCTTCGCCAGTGTTCGATCGCGCGCCGATCCGGTTCATCGCAATCGCAAGCGTCGTGTGCGCTTCTCGGCTGATCGACCCGAGGCTCATCGCACCTGTCGCGAACCGCTTGACGATCTCCGCAGCTGGCTCGACGTCCGCCAAAGCAAGCGGCTTGTCAGCTTTTTTGAGGACCATTAGACCGCGTAGCGTCTTCGCCTCTTCGGCTTGGCCGTTGATCGCATGCGCAAACTCTTCATAGCTTTTGGGATTGTTACCCCGCACCGCATGTTGAAGGCTCGCCACACTGTCAGGCGTCCACGCATGCGCCTCGCCGCGGATCCGATATCCGTAAATCCCACCGACATCGAGCATCGTGCGGTAAATCGGATTGTCGCCATAGGCTTCGCCATGCCGCCGCACCGTTTCGCCTGCGATCTCTTTCAGGCCAGCGCCTTCGATGGTGGTCGATGTTCCGGTAAAATACCGATCGACGAAGCTGCTCGACAATCCGATCGCATCGAAAATCTGCGCCCCGCAATAGCTTTGATAGGTCGAAATGCCCATCTTCGACATGACCTTGAGGATGCCTTTCCCCACCGCCTTAATATAATTCTTCTGCGCACCCTCGGTCGTCACCGCCAATCCTTGACGGATGCGGATATCCTCGATGGTTTCGAATGCGACGTAAGGATTGATCGCTTCGGCGCCATAGCCTGCCAACATGCAGAAATGGTGGACCTCGCGTGCCTCGCCTGTCTCGACGACAAGCCCTGTTTGCATCCGCAAACCCTGCCGGACCAGGTGATGATGCACCGCAGCGGTCGCCAGCAACGCCGGCATCGCAATCCGGTCGATCCCTTGGGCGCGGTCGGAAAGGATCAAGATATTCTTGTCTTGAAGCACCGCCTCGGTCGCGGCCCAGCACATTTCCTTAAGCGCCATTTCAAGCGCATCGGCACCGCCTGAGGCTGGCCACGTCATGTCGATGGTTTCGGTCCGGAACGCGCCGTCGAGCGCCGCCTCGACCGAGCGCATCTTGGCGAGATCCATATTGGTCAGCACGGGCTGATCGACCTCAAGCCGCTTGTGGGTGCCCGCGTCACGACCGAGCAGATTGGGTCGCGGCCCGATCATCGAGACCAGGCTCATCACCAGTTCTTCGCGGATCGGATCGATTGGCGGATTGGTGACCTGCGCGAAATTCTGTTTGAAATAATCGTAAAGCAGCCGCGGACGCGCCGAAAGCACGGCAATCGGCGTGTCGGTGCCCATCGATCCGATCGGGTCTTCGCCAGCGCGCGCCATCGGTTCGAGGAACCGCGAGACATCTTCTTGCGTGTAGCCGAATGCCTGCTGACGATCGAGCAATGCCGCCGGATCGTTCGCCAATGCAGGCAGACTGATTTCGACCGCATCAAGATCTTTCAGCTTGTACTGCGCAGCCTTGAGCCAGTCTGCATAGGGGTCGGCGTCGGCAAGATTGCGCTTGATCTCCTCATCCTCGATGATCCGGCCCTGCTCCATGTCGATCAGCAGCATCTTGCCCGGCTGCAACCGCCATTTGCGGACGATATTATCTTCCTTGACCGGCAGAACGCCGCTCTCGGATGCCATGATCACGAGATTATCGTCAGTGACGCAGAAGCGCGCGGGCCTGAGGCCATTGCGATCGAGCGTTGCCCCAATTTGCCGCCCATCAGTAAACGCGACCGCTGCCGGGCCATCCCATGGCTCCATCAGCGCGGCATGATATTCGTAAAATGCCTTGCGCCCGGCATCCATCAGCGGATCGGTCGACCACGCTTCGGGGATCAGCATCATGATCGCATGGGCAAGGCTGTATCCGCCCGCCAGCAGCAGTTCGAGCGCGTTATCGAGGCACGCTGTATCCGACTGGCCATGCGGTATGATCGGCCACATCTTGTCAAGATCGGGGCCGAGCAATTCGGATTCCATCGTCCGCCGCCGTGCATTCATCCAGTTGACGTTGCCCCGCACCGTGTTGATTTCGCCATTGTGCGCGATGAAGCGATACGGGTGCGCGAGCTTCCAGCTGGGGAAAGTGTTGGTCGAAAACCGCTGGTGAACGAGTGCCATTGCCGATGCGCACAGCGGATCGGCAAGATCGGTGTAAAATCCGCCAACCTGCCCTGCGAGCAACAACCCCTTGTAGACAATCGTTCGCGACGAAAAACTGGGCATGTAAAGTTCGCGCACACCCGGCAATCCGTGCTTTTCGGCCATCGCAGCAAGCGGGTTCTGCGTCTGTTTGCGGATTGCAAGCAGCTTGCGCTCGAATGCGTCTTGATCGGGTGTTCCAAGGCCACGCCCGATAATCGCCTGACGGATGACCGGCATTTGTTCGATGACCGCTACGCCTAACCCTTCAGAATTGGTCGGCACATCGCGCCAGCCAAGCAATGTTTGGCCTTCTTTGGCAATGAACCGTTCAAACTGCTCTACCACCAGCGAGCGAGAACTGCCGTCGCGCGGCAGAAAGCACATCGCTACGGCATAGTCGCCTGCATCGGGCAAATTGATCGCTTGGCCGGTAGCCCAGTTGCGGAACAACGCATCGGGGATCTGGATCAGGATGCCTGCGCCATCGCCCAGTAGTGGATCGGCACCAACGGCACCGCGATGATCGAGATTGACGAGGATTTCGAGTCCCTGCTCCACGATTTTGTTCGATTTCTCTCCGCCAATATGCGCGACAAAGCCAACGCCGCAGGCGTCATGTTCGTTGCGGGGGTCATACAACCCCTGGCGCGGAGGCAATTCCATCTTTCTTCCCCATGGCAACGGCTGTCCGCCCAAGCGGGCGCAACCGGCATTTTGCTATACATAGGAATGCCAAAGCGTGAAGCCCCGAAATATTTACTCGCAGGGAGCCCGGCTTGCGGTCATTTTATGTCGCGGCAAGGGGCAGTGCGGCCTTCAACCATCGCCGACACGAGTGGTTCGCGGGAGCAAATCAGGCGATAGCCTGCAAAAATGGCAGACTTGGCGCGAAAAAATACTCGCCGCCTTCGAGCGTCACGGGCGATTCGAAGTTGAAATCCTTGCGACCTGCATCTTCATTGCCCCATTTGAGCGGCCAGCGCTGCGCCTCATTGCCGTCCTGACCCAGGATCGGATCATCCCCTGTGTTTTTGGTGATCGCCGGGAAATTTGGATTGTCGATCCACGTGCGCTGAATGAAAACGAACTGCTTTTCGATATTGCGCTGGAAACACATGAACAGCAGTCCGCGCTGTGCGGTTTGCGAAGGATCGCGGAAATTGGGGTCGGGCAGTGCAAAATCGGGCTTGCCATAGGGAATTCCGCGTCTGACGATCCGCCGCATCTTTTCCCCATCGAGCGACGTCAAAGGCGTCGTGCCCCGCGGATTGGCCTTGCGGATATGCGCGTGAACGGGACATTTGAACTTTTCGTCTTCAGGTTCGTAATCGAAGCCGTTCTCATCGGATTTTCCCGTTGCGACATCTGAATTGATGACGGGTGTGCCATCCTTAAATCGCCCGATCGCCATTGCGCCGGCGAGATTCGGGCTTGTGCCTAACGAGGTCGCCAAGCCCACCACCTGATCGTTAAACGATTTCAAATTCTGACCCAATTTGCGGAATACGAAATAGCTTCCCATGGCATCGGGCGACGAAATGGCGAACGGATCGAGCGTAAGGACAAGTTTGAGCGGTGCCCCATCGTTCCAATCGGGATCGGGCATTGTCGATGTTGTGCCCCCGCCTTCGAACCTCGGCTGGCTGATCCCGTCGGCATAACCGAAATGTTCGCGCACAATGCCGTCCGCAGTTTTGAGCTTGCGACCCTCCTCGGTGGCCAGCACGGTCCCAATGCCACCCAAAGACGCTGAAATTGCACTGGCGGCATTGGCGACTTTGGTTTCATTATCGTCTGCGAGCGCCACAAGTGCATGGATTTCGCTTCGATACGGGGCTTCCCAGGTTGAGACGACCGGATCTTTCTTCCCATCGACCTTCATTCCCTTGCGAAACGCTTTGCTTGCAAATTTATCGGTATCGAAACCGAGTTTTGTATAGCCTGCCGATGACAGGAAAAATCCCGTGATCAGACCACCATCGACGCCCGAACTTGCACTTTGCTGTCGCTGCGCGGCGGCACTTGTCACCTTGGGTGCAACCTGTGTCCGTATCCAGCTTTTTACAGCCGCTGGTGCTCCTGTGAACTTCAGCACCACAAGTCGTGCATGATCGCGGCCATGACTTTTCAGGATGTTGGCCTGGAGTCCTTTCAACATTGCGACATACGCAGCATCGCCCAGATTGACCTGGGCAGCGGATTTATCGAGATCGATGGCCATTGATCGCTCCTCTGAAAAGTGTGCGATCCACAGAGTCTGGCCAACCCGCGCAAGAATAGCGTGACCCACATCACGAAACCGGCAACTTGCGCGACAGACTGAATTTAAACAGCGACCAACAGCAAAAATCGCGTGCGCCCGACAGGATTCGAACCTGTGGCCCCCAAATTAGGAATCTGGTGCTCTATCCTGCTGAGCTACGGGCGCGCACGTGCGGGTTACGGCGGCGTGGGCGTGGGGTCAATTGTGCTTGGCGGGGTCGATCACGGGAAACGGGAGTGGCGTAACTGCTACGCCTTCTTCGATCAAAGCCTTTGCTTCATCCTTCGTCACTTCGCCGTGAATGATCGCGTGCGGCGTTTCGCCTGCGTCCATTGCGCGGGCCTTGTCGGCAAAACTGCGGCCGACCCACTCGGACTTTTCGAGCATCTTTGCCTGAACCGCCATGGCAGCCGCTAGGAACGCCTTGATCTCGGCAGGTGCGGTGGGGACAGATGCAACCGGCTGTACGGCAGGTAACACTTCTTGTGTGCGGTTGCCCCTCGTCGCTATGTTTGGGGCCATGACGGCCTTGGTCACATCGCTTGCGCCGCAGAACGGGCAAGCAATCAGGCCACGGCTGCGCTGATCCTCATAGCTATCAGAGCTGCCAAACCATGCTTCGAACACATGATCGGCGCTACATTTGAGATCGAAGACAATCATGACTTCCAATGCAAATGGGGTATCTCGCGGCGATGCGCAATGACGGGAACCTGTGTTCTGGCATTCTGGACGGCGGCTTGATCGATGTCGGCAAACCCCACGCCGATCCTGTCCCCCATATCGAGAACGATCCGGCCCCACGGGTCAATCACGAGCGAATGACCATAGGTTTCCCGCCCGTCATCATGCCGACCCGATTGCGCTGAAGCGACTAGCCAGCAGGCATTTTCGATCGCCCGTGCCTTGAGCAAAATATCCCAATGTGCCTGCCCTGTCGGCACCGTGAATGCGGCAGGCACTGACAAGATCGTCGCCCCGGCCCCGCTCAGTGCAGTGTAAAGTGCCGGAAAACGAACGTCGTAACAGACCGAAAGCCCAATACAACCGACAGGCGTTTCGACGACGGCAATTGATTCCCCGGCTGCATACGCCGCTGACTCGCGCCA
>JANOQL010000509.1:0-1951 GCA_031414835.1 Sphingomonadales bacterium
AGAAGACGAAGGCGCGATCCGCGACATCGTCGTTACTGCCCAACGTCGCGAAGAAAGCATCCAGACAGTTCCAATCGCCGTCACCGCACTCGATCAAAAAGCGCTCGACAGTGCCACGATCGAGGACATCCGCGATCTTGCTGGCCGCGTGCCCAGCCTCGTGGTTGACAGCGTCGGTGCTGGGCCATCGGCTGCCGCAATCTCGATCCGCGGCATTTCGTTCGAAGATATTGAAAAAAGCTTCGATCCAGCAGTGGGGGTTGTGGTCGACGGCGTCTTTATCGGCACGAATACCGGGCAACTCCTCGATTCCTTCGACCTCGAGCGTCTCGAAGTGCTGCGCGGCCCGCAAGGCACATTGTTCGGTCGCAACACGATCGGCGGCGTGATCAGCGTTCAGCGCACCAAGCCGACCGAAGATTTCGAAGTGCGTGGGCAAGCTGCCTATTCGAATTTCGATACCAAGCGCGGACGGCTTGTTGTGAATACCGGAATGCTCGGGGGAATTGTGGCATTCAAGGCATTCGCATTCCACGATCAGACCGATGGGTTTTACCGCAACGTCACCAAAAACAAGCGCGAAGGTGCGTATAAGGTCCAGACCCTCGGGATTTCTGCGCTGATCAAACCCTCGGACGCAATTACGGCATTGATCACCTATGAACACATGCGCGAACGCGGCGAAACAATCGTCGTTCCCACGTCGAACAACCGCGATCTGATCTGCCTCGCTGCCGGTGCTCCCGGCTTCTCCCCTCCCCGCGAATGCAACCGCAATATCCGGGGCGATTTGTATACCAGCTTTTCAGCAATCGACACGCCAGTCAGTAATGATACCGATGCCGTGACTGCCAATATCGACGTCAAACTCGGTGATCGCTTCACCCTGACATCGGTGACGGGCTATCGCACAAATGATGAATCGGTGCGGCAGGATTTCGAAGGCAGTTCGGCCAGTTTCTTCGACACATTGCGTGTCCAGCAATATGAGCAGTTCAGCCAGGAGTTGCGGATCGTCGGTGACATTACTGACGGTGTAAACCTGCTGGTCGGTGGCTATTATTTCGATAGCAATTACCAGAACGATCAGCGGACCAATTTCGGGGTGGTTCTGGGGCAAGGGCAGACCGCTGTGTTGCGGCAGGTGGTCGATCATAGCGCCAAATCCTATGCCGGATTTGTCGATGCGCGGATCGACATTACCGACCGGATGAAACTTGGGCTTGGCGGGCGTTACACGCGCGATAAAAAGGCCATCTTCAACAATTACGGCCGGATCGGCGCGCTGGTCGGAATCACTTTGCCAAGCTTTACTGGTGTCGAGTGCGTTGGTGTCGTCGGCACCATCTCTCCAGCCCCGGGCGTTGTTCTGCCGCGCTTTGCCCCCGCCAACAATTGCAACGGAAAAAAGAGCTTTGGCGAGTTCACCTATCGCGCGAACCTCGATTATGAACTGGGGGACAACAAGCTTGCTTATGCATCATACTCCCGCGGGTTTCGATCAGGCGGGTTCAACGGGCGGTCTTCGGGCCCGACGACGCTCGGGCCTTACGATCCCGAAACGGTCGATGCTTTCGAAGTCGGTTTGAAGGCAGACTGGCTCAACCGCACGCTGCGCACCAACATCGCGTTATATTATACAAAATATGACAACAAGCAGGAAGAAGTTGTCCAGCCTTCGCCACCGGGATCGGCCAGCCCGCAAGAAACCGTTGTTCGCAACGCGTCTTCAGCCAACATCAAGGGTGCAGAAGTCGAAGTGACGATCCAGCTGTCGCGCGAGTTGAGCTTCAATGGGTCGTTCTCCTACACCGATGCCAAATTCGACAGGTTCTTCAACGATCTGGTCGGGCTGACCACAGGGAGCCCGCCTGACGGAATTCCAGACGATGTGTCGAGCCTCACGCTGCGACGCGCACCGTATGCACAATGGTCGGCCGGGCTAAATTAC
>JANOQL010000510.1:0-4880 GCA_031414835.1 Sphingomonadales bacterium
ATCACAAACGCATCGGGGATACGCTCAAGGATCGAAATCAGCCGCAGGTCAGGATCGTCACGATCCACAGGTGCCCCTGCAACCGACAGCCGGACGAGAAACGCTGCGCCACGCCCTTGCCTGAACAACGTCGCCGAAATCCGGCACGATCGGTCTGCCTTGGCCAAGCGCACCTCGACCGAATCGACATTTTCTGCCGCTGCGACCGATCCGAACATGGCGATCACCTGTTCGCGATCTTCTGTGTGAACCACGCTCGCAACCGTCCGCCCGACAAGCGAATCGCCAGCCGATCCGGCCACACTCAGCGCCGCTGGGTTGGCCTCGGTGATCCGCCGGGTGGCTGCATCGACGATCAACACTGCCTCTGCTGATTCTGCGAACAGCAACCGGTATCGCGTTTCGGCCTGCCGCAACCGGATATAGTCGCGTTCCATCGTTTGCTGGGTTTGCAGCAGCCGTTGTTGCAGCGCCGCAGTCGCCCGCAAATCGCGACCGATGGCGATCATCCAGCCGGGCTTTTCGGTTCCCATCGTCAGATAGCGGATCGGCGCTTCATCGCCTCCGACTGTCTGGTTGACCTGCCGCCAGCGTGGCCCGCTGTCGCGCGCCGATTCGAGCATTGCCGTCACTTTCGGACGGCTTTCGACCGTCACCGTGTCGATCCAAGCTTTGCCGATCCACTGGTCCATGCCGCTCGATGCAAGCGCGGCATCGCCAAACGCCATATCGAGGACCACGCCCTTTTCGTCGAGCAGCAGCGTCAGATCGCCGGCAGCCACGGCCAGCCCTTCGGCAAAGCTGTTGCCGAAAACTGCGGAGGCAGAATTGCGCTGCCACACGGGCAGCGTTCCCTTTACGGGCTTGAGAGGATCAACTTGCTGGGACACGCACCCTCGAAATGGCAGGAGTAAAATGAGCTAACAGCGATATTCCTTTTGGCCGTCAAGCACACGCATCATAGCATCTGCGCGTGCCACCGCTGAAACTGCATCATCTGCAGTCGCATCGGCACCCATCTGTGGCGCGAGTTCGGGCCTTTCGACCAGAACTCTCCCTCCTACCATCACGCCAAGAACTGGATTTTTAGACTGTGTACGCAACTGTTCGATAAACGCTGCGGCTTCTGCGCAGTCGCGATCGCAACTCATGGTGATCCCTATAAGATCGAAATGATGATCGGCAACAAGCCGCAGCAATTCGGCGCGATCGGCCTGGCCAAGACACGTCGTCAGCCAGCCATTGCGCCGGAAACACTCTTCAACAAGCGATGTGCCGAAGCTATGCTGTTCGCCCGGGAATACCGTAAACAAGGCTTTGCGCGCAGGATGGAGCGGCGCTTTGCCAGGGTAGCGCGCCGAGACATCGTAAACGACCTGCTGCAGCCGCCAGAGCCCCATCGTGACGTCGACGAAATCGCACTCATCCTCTTCCCACCAGATCCCCAACTGTCGGGCGGCAGGAGCAAGCAGGTCGATCAGAACCGCTTCAACGCCAGCACCATTTGTGATGATGCTATCGACCCGCTCCATGAGGCCGTGCGCATCGACGCGCAACGCCATGGCGGCAAGCGCGGTGGCCTCTTCGAGACCGATCGGCACACAGGCTTTTTCGACAATCTGCTCGCCACCATCGCGGTGCGCAAACAACAGCCGCGGAATAATCTGGCCTTCTATAAGGCCCGCAAGACCCTTTGGAGACTGCGCGGCTCGTGAGGCCGTCCCGCGCTGGCGCTGACCCGCTGCGGTTTCACCTTGATAACGGTGCGCGATCCCCAATCCCGTACTTGGCATCCCAAGCTCTCCCAAGCCTGTAGCAATGCGATTGATGCCGCATCGCTGCCGGGGAGAACCTATCGTTGGTCGATACCCCGAGTCGGAACGCTATGCCGGTTCGCGTTTGAAATCAATCCGTCATATTCGACAGCCACAAACAGCTGTCCGAAAAAGTTGACGTAAAGCTGTGTTGACACTTTCCATCCATCCGCATAGCTTCTGTTTGGAGGGAGGGTGTGAGACTCGATATGGGCCAACACCAAGCACGTCGCGCGGGACAACAATCGCTGCAAGCACAGTCGCTGTCGCCGACCCAAACCATGTCAGGCGGGCTTTATACCCCCGAACAACGACGCCGCCGCGATGAAAGCCGCTGGACGCTGGTTCAGGGCATATTGGCGCCGCTTCAGTTCCTCGTCTTTGCGATCAGCCTCTGGCTCGTGTTGCGCTTCCTTGTGACAGGCGCTGGCGAACAGGCGGCGACGATTTCGATTATCGCCAAAACCGGCATTTTATACCTGATCATGATCACCGGATCGATCTGGGAAAAAGTCGTGTTCGACGAATGGCTGTTCGCCAAGCCGTTCTTCTGGGAAGACATGGTCTCCATGCTCGTGCTGGCGTTGCACACTGCGTATCTGGTCGCACTGGTCAACGACTGGGGCACGCCAGCGCAGCAGATGAGCATTGCGCTTGCGGCTTATGCGACTTACGCGATCAATGCCGCGCAATTCCTCCTCAAGCTGCGCGCCGCGCGGTTGCAGAGTGCTGCTATATGAGTGTTGCAGCCATCGCCACCGGATGCAGCGACGCGCCAGTGTTGCGCGAACGCGGCCAGCGCGAAGTGTTCTGCGGATTGACCGGAATCATCTGGCTCCACCGCAAAGTGCAGGACGCGTTTTTCCTCGTCGTCGGTTCGCGCACCTGCGCGCATCTGCTGCAATCGGCAGCGGGCGTGATGGTGTTTGCCGAGCCACGTTTCGGCACCGCGATCATCGAAGAACGCGATCTGGCCGGGCTTGCAGATGCCAATGAAGAACTCGACCGCGTCGTCGATAAACTGCTCGCGCGGCGTCCTGACATCAAGCTGCTGTTCCTCGTCGGGTCATGCCCGTCCGAAGTGATCAAGATGGATCTGGCGAAGGCCGCGCAGCGCCTATCCACCAAGCACAATCCCGGCGTCAAAGTGCTCAATTATTCGGGCAGCGGGATCGAAACGACCTTCACGCAAGGCGAAGATGCCTGCCTCGCCGCGCTTGTCCCGGTCATGGCGCCTACCGATGCCGATCAGCTGCTGATCGTCGGTGCGTTGCCCGATGTCGTCGAAGACCAGTTTCGCCGGTTGTTTGCAGAACTTGGCATCAGCCGCGTCGCATCGCTGCCTGCGCGCCGCGCCGCCGATCTGCCTGGCGTCGGGCCGAACACGAAATTCCTCCTCGCCCAGCCCTTCCTCGGCGATACCGCAACGGCACTCGAAGGCCGTGGGGCCAAGCGGCTCGATGCACTGTTTCCGTTCGGCGCAGAAGGCACGACAGACTGGCTCCATGCTGCTGCCAAGGCGTTCGGGATCGACGAAATGCACTTCCGCAGTGTGATTGCTCCGGGCCGTGAACGCGCCAAGCGCGCGCTCGAACGCCACAAGGCGCTGCTGGCTGACAAGCGCATTTTCTTCATGCCCGATTCGCAACTCGAAATTCCGCTCGCGCGGTTTGTCGCGAACGAGCTCGGGATGATCCCGACCGAGGTTGGCACGCCGTATCTCCACCGCGATCACCTCGCGCGTGAATTGAACGCGCTGCCTTCGGGAACGGTGATCAGCGAAGGCCAGGATGTCGATCGTCAGCTCGATCGCGTCCGCGCCGAACGCCCCGATCTGACCGTCTGTGGCCTCGGCCTCGCCAATCCCTTGGAGCGCGAAGGCCTGGCGACCAAATGGTCGATCGAACTGGTGTTCTCGCCGGTCCATGGCTTCGATCAGGCAGGCGACCTTGCCGAATTGTTCGCCCGGCCTTTGGTGCGCCGCGACAAGATCAAGGCGCTTAGCACATGCAGCTGACCGTCTGGACCTATGAGGGGCCACCCCATGTCGGCGCGATGCGCGTCGCCACGGCGATGACCGGGCTGCACTATGTGCTCCACGCGCCGCAGGGCGATACTTATGCCGACCTGCTGTTCACGATGATCGAACGGCGCGGCGCTCGCCCGCCTGTCACCTACACGACGTTCCAGGCGCGCGATCTGGGCGGCGATACGGCTGAGCTGTTCAAGTCCGCCGCGCAAGACGCCTATGATCGCTTCCAGCCGCAGGCGATGATCGTCGGATCGTCATGCACTGCCGAATTGATCCAGGACGATCCGGCAGGCCTTGCCGAAGCGATGCGGCTGCCGATCCCTGTCATCCCGCTCGAAATGCCGTCATACAGCCGCAAGGAAAGCTGGGGCGCGTCGGAGACATTTTACCAGCTGGTGCGCAATCTGGCCGACAAGGCGACGTCTGCTGCCCCGCGCGAAGGCCGCCGCCCGATCGTCAATCTGCTCGGCGCGACGGCACTTGGTTTCCGCCATCGTGACGATGTCGTCGAAATCACCCGTCTGCTCGACGCGCTCGGGATCGATATCAACGTGGCGGCCCCATTGGGCGCGAACCCGCACGATCTCACGCGGCTCGGTGCCGCCGATTTCAACGTGGTCCTCTATCCCGAAATCGCCGATCAGGCGGCGCGCTGGCTCGAAAAGACCTTCCGCCAGCCCTTCACCAAAATCACTCCCATCGGTCATGGCGCAACATGCGAGTTCATCCGTGAAGTCGCCGCGCTCGCAGGCGTCGATCCCGCGCCCGTGCTGACCAGCGACACCTGCCGGATGCCGTGGTGGTCGCAATCGATCGATTCGACCTACCTCACCAGCAAGCGCGTTTTCATTTTCGGCGACGCGACTCATGCGATTGCTGCGGCGCGGATCGCCAAGGACGAACTCGGCTTCGAAGTCGTCGGCCTCGGCTGCTACAACCGCGAATTCGCGCGCGACATCCGCGCCGCGGCTGCGCTGTATGGCATCGAGCCGCTGATCACCGATGATTATCTCGCGGTCGAAGATGCGATTGCC
>JANOQL010000511.1:0-3710 GCA_031414835.1 Sphingomonadales bacterium
AATCCGCAGCAGATCGTCATCAAGGCTCAAGTAGAACCGGCTGAGACCAGGATCGCCCTGACGGCCCGAACGCCCGCGCAGCTGGTTATCGATGCGGCGGCTTTCGTGGCGCTCGGTGCCGAGAACGAACAGCCCGCCAGCGTCGAGCACTTGCGCCTTTTCAATCGCGATTTCTTCGCGAATGCGGGCAATTGCCGCGTCGCGATCGGCACCTTCTGCTATGTCACCCAATTCTTCCTCGACGCGGAAATCGAAATTGCCGCCAAGCTGAATATCGGTGCCGCGCCCGGCCATGTTGGTTGCGATGGTGACGGCAGATTTTCGTCCAGCCTGTGCCACGATCCGCGCTTCCTGTTCGTGGAAGCGGGCATTGAGCACTTTATGCTCGACGCCTTCTTGCGTGAGGAATTCCGAAAGCAATTCGGATTTTTCGATCGATACCGTGCCGACGAGCACTGGCTGGCCAAGCTCGGCCTGCAATTTTACTCGCTTGGCAATCGCTGCAAACTTGTCGCGCGTGTCCTTGTAGAACTCATCCTCCTCATCGATCCGCAGCACTGGCACGTTGGTCGGGATCGAGACGACGTTCATCTTGTAAATGTCGAAAAACTCGGCCGCTTCGGTTGCGGCCGTGCCCGTCATCCCCGACAATTTGGGATACATGCGGAAAAAATTCTGGAAGGTGATCGAAGCCAGCGTCTGGTTTTCGGGCTCGATCTCGACGCCTTCCTTGGCTTCGGCGGCCTGATGCAGCCCATCGGACCAGCGCCGCCCGTCCATCATCCGTCCGGTAAATTCATCGATGATGACGACCTTGCCATCCTTGACGATGTAATCGGTATCGCGCTTGAAAATCACATTGGCTTTCATCGCCTGGTTGAGGTGATGGACGACTTGCGTGTTTTCAAAATCGTAAAGGTTGGTGCCCTCGATCAGATTCTCCGTTTCGAGAATCCGCTCGACCTTTTCGGTCCCATCCTCGGTCAACACCACCGAGCGCTGTTTTTCGTCGAGAACATAGTCTTCGGGAACAAGCTGCTTCACGACAGCATCGATCAGCATATAAAGTTCGGATTTGTCGTCGGTCGGCCCTGAAATGATCAACGGGGTGCGCGCTTCGTCGATCAGGATCGAATCGACTTCATCGACGATCGCGAAGTTGAACGGGCGCTGGAACATCTGGCCGCGATCGTATTTCATATTGTCGCGCAGATAATCGAAGCCGAACTCATTGTTGGTTCCGTAGGTGATGTCTGCGGCATAAGCGGCGCGCTTATCCTCATCGTCCATATTGGGAACGACGACGCCCACGGTCATCCCGAGGAAGGTGTAAACCTGCCCCATCCAGCCGGCATCGCGCGCGGCGAGATAATCGTTGACCGTAACGACGTGCGCGCCTTTCCCCTCAAGCGCGTTCAGATAGACTGCGAGCGTGGCAACAAGCGTCTTGCCCTCGCCAGTGCGCATCTCGGCGATCTCGCCGCGGTGGAGCACCATTCCGCCGACCATCTGGACGTCGTAATGCCGCTGCCCAAGCACGCGCTTGGCAGCTTCGCGGACTGTGGCGAAGGCTTCGGGAAGCAGCGCATCGAGCTCCTCGCCAGCCTCAAGCCGTTCGCGAAACAATATGGTCTGATTCTTCAGTTCGTCATCGGTCAGCGCCGAAATAGTGGGTTCGAAACCGTTGATTTTATCGACAGTTTTGCCGAGCGATTTGACATAGCGATCGTTTGACGAGCCGAACATGGCCTTGGCGATGGCACCGAGCATGGGTGTGTTTCCTGTGGAACCGAGGTGTGACGCGCGGCGCTTTGATGCCGCGATGCTTTGAGGATCAGGCGCATAATCCATGCGCAGTGCGCAGGCTTCAGGTGCGCTGGCGGTCGCTCAGGCGTGTTGCCGTGACATAGGGCGCTGGACGGCCCAAAGGGTTCGCAGAGTCATTCGACAGTCTGAATTCAGGTGCCAGAAATGCGATGTGCGCGCGCGGTTTTGCAACGGCAGCGGCTTTGCTGGCTTCTTGTGTAACACTGGCAAGCGCAGCCGCGACCGCCGCTCCCTGCGAGGCGCGCGACCCCTCGGCAGCCTGCGCCGCAGAAAGCCCCATCATCGCGAGCAGCAGAAGGAAAACGCGTGTCAGCATCGGTATGGCTTTAGCACATAAGGATTAACAGAGGCTGCGTCTAGGTAAGGACGAACAGGGAAATTGTCGGGAAGTGGCGCGGGAGTAAATCCCGCGCCGGCGGTATTTGTCTGTGCAACGCTAACCGAACTTTAGACGAGTCCAGCGTTAGCTTATGCTAACGCTGGCCGTGTCAGTTCCACCCGCAGCTTTTGCCCTTGTTCTGCTTTTGAAGCCAGGTCATCACCGGCTTGAAATAGGCGATCATCGCAGTGCCATCGATTTCGCGCTTGCCGGTGAAGGCTTGCAATGCGTCGGGCCACGGTTTTGATGCGCCCATTTCGAGCATTGCGTTCAACCGCGCGCCGACGTCCTTGTTGCCGTAGAATGAGCAGCGGTGGAGTGGGCCTTTCCACTTCGCAATGTCGCATGCCGCTTTGTAGAATTGAAACTGGAGGATGCGCGCGAGGAAATAGCGCGTGTAGGGCGTGTTGCCGGGGATGTGGTATTTGGCGCCTGCATCGAAATCGCTTTCGTCGCGCGGCACTGGTGGCACGATGCCCTGATACTTCAGGCGAAGATCGGTCCACGCCTTGTTGTAACCGGCGGTCGGCGTCGCGCCTGAAAACACATCCCAGCGCCATTTGTCGACGAGCAGCCCGAACGGCAGGAACGCGACCTTGTCCATCGCCTGCCGCAACAGCAGCCCGAGATCCTTGTCCGCACCCGGCACCTGCGCCTTATCAAGCAGCCCGATCTGGACGAGATACTCAGGCGTGATCGACAGCGCGACTGCGTCGCCGATCGCTTCGTGGAAGCCATCGTTTGCGCCGTTCAGATAGAGATACGGCTGCTTGTTATACGCGCGCTGGTAGTAATTATGCCCGAGCTCGTGATGCACCGTCACGAAATCGCCAGTATTGACCTTGGTGCACATCTTGATCCGCAGATCGTCGATATTGTCGAGGTTCCACGCGCTTGCATGGCAGACAACGTCGCGGTCGGCAGGTTTGGTGATCTGCGAACGCTCGTAGAAAGTCTTGGGCAATGGCGCGAAGCCGAGTGACGAGAAAAAGCCTTCGCCTGTCTGCACCATCTTGAGCGCGTCATAATTCTTCGCCGTCAAGAGCGCGCCAATGTCATAGCCAATATCGCCGCTGCCGGGTGGCGCAACGAGTTCGTAAATATCGCCCCATTCCTGCGCCCACATATTGCCGAGCAGATCGGCACGGATCGGGCCGGTCTTGGCCTGGACGGTGTCGCCATATTTCTCGTTGAGCTTGGTCCGCGTGTAGCAATGCAGCTGATCGTAGAGCGGCTTGACTTGCAGCCACAATTTGTCAGTCAGCTTGGCGAAATCATCGGCCGGCATATCATATTGTGAACGCCACATCGCGCCGACGTCGCTGTAGCCAAGTTCCTTCGCCCCATCATTGGCGATCTCGACCATCCTCGCATAATCGCCGCGCATCGGTGCGCCGACATTATCGTGCCAGCTGGCCCACATTTCGGAGAGTTTGGCCGGATCGCGATTGGTGCCCATTTCAGCCTCGATGTCCGACCCGTTGACAGGCTTGCCATCCAATGT
>JANOQL010000512.1:0-8024 GCA_031414835.1 Sphingomonadales bacterium
GATCTTGGGCAGCGGATCTTCTGCCGCCATTTCGGCCAGATGCTCCTTGGGCATGTACGAGAAATCGGCCCCGAAGAAATGCCCCATCATGCGGTAGCACATCGCTTCGAGCAGCACCGGCCCCTTGCCCGACCGCGCATGTTCGACCGCTTCGACTGCGGCGGCATACATCGCCTCGGCATCGTTGCCATCGACATGAATGCCCTTCATTCCATAGGCCGCCGCGCGCGTCACGATGCTATCGACCTTGGTGTGATCGGCAAATGCGGTGTGTTCGCCATAGCGGTTGTTCTGGCAGAAGAAGATGACGGGCAGCTTCCAGACCTGCGCCATGTTCATCGCTTCGTGGAACGCGCCGATATTGGTCGCGCCATCGCCGAAGCAGCAGACGGTAACCTTGCCGTCCTTGTTGTTTTGCGAAGAGAGCGCGAGGCCGTTGGCGATCGGCAGCCCCGACCCGACCACGCCCGTCGTCACCATGATGCCGCTTGCAGGATGCGTGATGTGCATCGATCCGCCCTTGCCCTTGCAGGTGCCCGTCTCACGCCCCGCGATTTCAGCATAGAGCAGGTCGAACGGCACACCTTTGGCGATCTGATCATGCTGGCCGCGATAGGTGGTGACGAGGTAATCGTCGGTGTTGAGCGCGACCATCATCGCCGCTGTCACAAGTTCCTGCCCTCGGTAGGTGTAATAGAGCGTCGCGAGCTTGCCGCTGATGATCAGCGAGCGGAATTTCTCATCCGACCGAGCGCAGCGCATCGTGCGGGTGTAAATGTCGAGCAGAGTGTCGCGGTCCATGGGTTACAGTCCAATCTTCGGGTTGGCAGACGCTGCGGCACTCGGGCGGGCACCTGTGCGGGCTTTCCATGCGGCGAGGTTTTGCAGGCCGTCTGGGATCGGTTGACCGACCATCGCGCCGAAGTCGACCCACGCAAACAGCACAATGTCAGCTAGCGAAAAGCGATCCCCGCACAGATAGTCGCGTCCGGTCAGGATCGTGTCGACCTTTGCCATGCCATCGCGGGCATAGGCCTTGTTCCCTTCCGCCGCATCGGGAACGCACAGCATCCGCGACTGGAACATCGCCAGGCCTTCGGCGCTACGAAATCCGTTGGTCATCGGGACGACCACGCTATGATCGATCGCGCGCACGGCCATCCGTGTCATCGCGCGATCTTCGGGATTGAGACCGATCAGCGGCGGTGACGCGTGACGTTCTTCGAGATATTCACAGATGGCGACGCTTTCGGCGACAAACCGCCCGTCATCGAGTTCGAGGCACGGTGTGCCGCCCGCCGGGTTCTTGGCGAGATAGGCCGGCTGACGATTTTCGCCTGCCTGAATATCGACGAAATCGCGTTCGATCGTCAGCCCTTTTTCGGCAATGAACATCAAGACGACGCGCGGGTTCGGCCCGATCGATTGATAAAGCTTCATCAGAACTGCACCCGCTTGGTAAAGCCGCCATCGATGATGAGGTTGGCTCCGGTGGTGTACGACGATGCGGGGCTCGCGAGGAACACGATCGCCTTGGCCACTTCATCGGGGCCACCCAGCCGCCCCATCGGCATTTGCGCGACGGTGCCGTTGTAAAAATCGGGCATTGCGCCCTTGATCATTTCCCAGTTTCCGGTCGGATATTCGATTGGCCCCGGGGTGATCGTGTTGACGCGGATGCCCTTGGCGGCGAGCGACTGGCTCAACTGCGACCCGTAAGTGATCAGCGCCGCCTTCAGCGCGTTGAACGCTTGCGGCATGATGAAGGTCTCGACTGCGGCAGTCGATGACATGAAAATGATCGAGCCATTTCCTGAGGCTTCGAGTGCGGGCGTCAGCGCCTCGACGCCGTGAACGCCGCCCATCACGTCCATATCGAAACTGCGCTGCCAGTCCTGTGTCGCGCCCTGTCCTGACGAAGACGCGGTGTGGATGAAAATGTCGCACCCGCCGAGCGCATCCGCTGCGCCCTTGAGCCATGCGACATAGCCTTCGGGATTGCCCGTCATGTCGAACGCTTCGCCATGGACCTTGCCGCCTGATTTCGACAGTGTTTCGACTGCCGCCGCCACCTTGGCCACGTCTCGTGAGAAGAACGCGACGTCGGCACCTTCTTCGGCGAAGATCTTCAGCGCCGCGAGGCCGAGGCCGTGCGCCCCGCCGTTCATGATGACTTTCTTGCCCTTGAGTCCCAGATCCACGGTCGCTCTCCCTTTGGTGTTTGTTCAGGTATGGCCATGCGCAAGGGGCAGCGATATTGGTAAAAGTGTTGGGTCGCGGCGCTGGCCCAAACGAAAAAAGGGCGGCACATTGCTGCACCGCCCCTCTTCCGGCCCATAGAGGCTCAGTCAGAAGCGAACGCTGCCGCGCACACCCCAGAGGCGTGGTGGCGCATAGCTCGCCTGAAGCGCACCGCCGCCGCCGTAAACGAACCGTGTCGCAGTCTGCTTGTCGGTGACGTTGTTCACGAACGCCTGAAGCGAGAACATCTCGTTATAGTCCCATGTCAGCCGCAAATCGATCTTGGCGAACGAAGACTGCTTTTCGAGCACCGAGTTGAACGGCTGGCCAAAAAACGAATCCGAATAGGTCACGATGGCAAAGGGCGTCAGCGATCCCGCGCTGCCAATATCAATTTTGTATTGCGCGTAGAGCGAGCCGGTGAATTCGGGCGCGTGCGGGATTTTGTTGCCCGACAAATTGCATCCGAATGCGGCTGCTGCTTGTCCCGGACCGCCGGTGCCGGGGATCAGCCCGCAATCATATCCAGGTGCGAACACCCGGCGTTGGCCGGCAGGCGCAATCTGGATGCCGTTGACCAGCGTTGGCGTAGTAGCGGTCGCATCGGGAACGAGGATGCTGGTTCCGAATGCCAGCGGCACCTGATCGTATCGGGTGTATTTGGCATTCAGATAGGCAATGTTGCCGCCAAGCTCGAACGCCCGGCTGGGCTTCCAGATCATTTCGAGCTCGCCGCCATAGCCACGCGCCTTGCCGCTATTCTCAATGATCGAAAGCGTGGTGGCGCCTTGCGGCACCTGACGCTGCTCCTGCAGCCCGCTGTAGCGGTTGTAGAACGCTGCCGCGTTGAGTTGCAGCGTATTGTCGAGGAAGCGGTTTTTGGAACCGACTTCGAATGCAGTCACCGTTTCGGGCTGGAATGTCGGTTGCAAAGCCGCTGGGCCTTGCCCCGAATTGAACCCGCCCGACCGGAACCCGCTCGAAACACTGGCGTAGAGCAGATTATCGTCGGTGGCCTGAAAATCGAGCCCGACGCGATAGGTTACCTTGTCGAACTTGACCGTATCATAGGTCGCGCCAGTCAGGACCGTGGTGTTCGCGGCAAGGCACTGAAACCCGGCGCGCGCGGGTGGGAAGCTGGTATAGGTGCAATTGGTCGTCGCACCCTGCACCCCGAACGCGCTGTCGGGCACTGGCCCTGTGGCAAGCGTGATCGCCGTGCCCTGCGGCACCGGCGGCGTTCCTGCTGTCGGCAGGATCGCATTGGCGTTGGCGAACCTGAAATCCTTGGTGGCGTCTGTGTAACGGATGCCGCCGGTCAGCTTGAGCTGCTCGGTGATCGCAAAGCTCGCTTGGGCATAAGCGGCATAGGATTCGGTTTTCGCCCTCTGCTGATCATAAAATCCGCCGCCGTTCTGCGGCAGATTAAGGTTCGGCGTCACGTTGCGGATGATGCGCGGGGTCTGCTGGTTGATGAAAATACCGGTCAGCTTGTCCTTGAAGTAATATCCGCCGATCGCATAGGTCAGCGGACTGTCATTATCGCTTGAGAGCAACTGGATTTCCTGACTGAACGTCTTGGCGCGGGTATCCTGAAAATCGACGCCGATCGCATTGCCCGAAAAATCGGTATCCGATGTCCGGATCGCACCGAAATCGGTGTAGCCTGTGATCGATTTCAGCGTCACTGCGCCAAAATCATACGCGATATTCGCGGTGTATGCGGTGTTTTCGAGATCGAGATCGGTTTGCTGGTCGGTATCGATCCGGTATGCGTCACCCGGGGCGAAGATTGGCACGCCGAGATCGCTTGTCGCCACAGCACTGCCGGGCAGCGCATCGTTGACGCCATCGCGATTGCCGCCGCGCGTATTGAGATTGGTGACAGGCGTCGCGTTGAACAATTGCTGGCGCGATGGCACATCGAAATAAGTGCCTGCAATCTTGTAACCGAATGCCGAACCGCCTGCGCCTTTACGCGTCGAGCGATCGAACTTCAGGACGATCGACAGATCCTCGGTGGGTTCGAGCTTGAGCGAGGCGCGGAAATAGCGGTTATCATCGTCGAACAGATTGTTGCCGAGCGGATTGACGTTTTTCACATAGCCGTTCGACTCTTCATACGATCCGGCAAGCCGGAGAGCGACACCTTTGGTGACGGGCACGTTGAGGAACAGATCGCCACGGATCTGGCTGTTGTCACCGACGGTCAGATCGATGCCGCCGAGAAACTGGTCGAGGACAGGCTGTGCGCTGGTGAGCGCGATATTCCCGCCGAAGGTGTTGCGGCCATAGAGCGTGCCCTGCGGCCCGCGCTGCACCTCGACGCGTTCGATATCGACAAAGCCCGTCGTCGCCTGGCTGGCACGCGACTGGTACACGCCGTCGATGAAAAACCCGATTGTCGTATCGCCGTTGACGCCGACATTTTCGGTGCGGACACCACGGATCGATGGCCGTGCGTCCGAACCCGAACGACCGAACGTAAAGCCGGGGACCAGCCCTTCGAGACGGGAGACATCGGTGGTGCCGCGTTCGGCGAGCTGTTCGGCATTGAAAGACGATACTGAAATCGGCACATTCTGCGAGTTTTCCTCGCGACGCTGCGCGGTGACGATGATGTCGCTGATCCCCGCTTCGTCTTCGGCAGGCGCGTCTTGCGCGAAAGCAGGCGCAGTCGCGAGGATCGCGATGGCGGTTGCGGCGGACACATACAGGCGGCCCGAAAGGCGGCTGGGTGTGGACAATTTCATCTGGTCTTCTCCCCGAACAGTCGTTGTTGCGACTCTCTCCCTGCGACGGGAACGCAAATTGACTTCGAATGCAAGCGCAAAATGACTTCGAATGCAAAGCGGGTTGCAAGCGTTGCCAAACGGTAACAGTCGCGGTTTGCGCAAGATTATTGCGCGGTCCACCCGCCATCGACGCGCAGGCTGGTTCCCGTCACCATCGCGGCGGCTGGCGAGGCGAGATAAACGACCGCTGCCGCCACATCATCGGGCTGGCCAAGTTTGCCGAGCGGGATCGAAGCCTTGACGAACGCGCCGAATGCCAGATCGTCGAGCATCGGCTTGGTCAGTGGCGTTTCGATAAATGTCGGCGCAACGCTATTCACCCGGATGCCATGCGCTGCGAACTCGATTGCCATCGCCTTGGTCAGCCCCTCGATCGCGTGCTTGGTCATGCAATACACACTGCGCAACGGCCCGCCGACATGGCCCATCTGGCTGGTAATGTTGATAATTGCGCCTGTGCTGCCGGTTCGCAGCATCGACCGGACTGCGGCCTGCGACGCGAGATAGGTCGCGCGCACGTTGAGCGCCATCACCCGGTCTAGCGTTTCAACAGGCGTATCGACCATCGGTAAAGGCGCGTTGGTGCCGGCGTTGTTGACGAGAATATCGATGTCACGCGCTTCGAGCGCCGCCGGGAAATCGGAGCTGCAAATATCGACGGCCCAGGTTGCAATGCCGGGGCGGGCCTTTGCCATCGCGTCAAGCCCTGCCGGGTCGCGCGCAATCGCCGTCACATTGGCCCCGGCGTCGGCGAGCGCTTCGGCAATCGCGCGGCCCAGCCCCTTGCTGCCGCCTGTGACGAACGCTTTGCGGCCTTCGAGACCTTGTGCCCAGATTGGCAATTCACTGTGCATTTTGCCCCCATTGCATTCGAAGTCATTTTGATTAGCCTAAGCTGCACAGCCCATCATTGCAAAGATTCGGGAGAGGCGCATTGGTCCGTTATCTGAAGACCGGAATAACCGAAGATGCCGCCGCTGAGGCCGATGCGCAGGTGCGCAAAACGGTCGAAGATATCATAACCGACATCAAGGCACGCGGCGACGATGCGGTGCGCGACTGGTCGGCGAAGTTCGACAATTGGGCACCCGCCGATTTCCGCCTTTCGCAGGCGCAGATCGACGCCGCCTATGCCGAATTGTCCGAACAGACGATCGAGGACATCCGCTTCGCGCAAACCCAGGTGCGTAATTTTGCGCAGATTCAGCGCGATGCGTTGAAAGACGTCGAGGTCGAAACGCTTCCCGGCGTGATCCTTGGGCACAAGAATCTCCCTGTGAACTCAGTCGGCTGCTACGTCCCCGGCGGCAAATATCCGCTCGTCGCGTCGGCGCATATGAGTGTGGTGACCGCCAAGGTTGCGGGCGTGAAGCGCGTGGTATCGGTCGCACCTCCGTTCGAAGGCAAACCCAATCCGGCGATTGTGGTCGCGATGCACATAGCGGGCGCTGACGAGATTTACTGTGTTGGCGGCGTGCAGGCAGTCGCGGCGATGGCATTGGGGACGGGAAGCATCGGTGCGGTCGATATGATCGTCGGCCCCGGCAATGCCTATGTGGCAGAGGCAAAGCGGCAATTGTTCGGGCGGATCGGAATCGATCTGCTCGCCGGCCCCACTGAAACGCTGGTGATCGCTGACGAGATCGGTGCCGATGGCGAATTGTGTGCGGCAGATCTGCTCGGGCAGGCCGAACATGGCCCCAATTCGCCCGCGATCCTGCTCACCAATTCGGAAAAGCTGGCGCGCGACACACTGCGCGAGATCGATCGCCAGCTGACGATCCTGCCAACTGCCCCCATCGCATCGAAGGCGTGGTCCGACTATGGCCAGGTGATCGTGTGCGATACCTATGACGAAATGGTGCAGGTCGCCGATGAGATCGCGTCCGAACACGTTCAGGTGATGACGCGCGATCCCGATTATTTCCTCGACCGCATGACCAATTACGGCGCGCTGTTTTTGGGCGCGCGCACCAATGTGTCATATGGCGACAAAGTGATTGGCACCAACCACACGCTGCCGACAAAGAAAAATGCGCGCTTTACGGGCGGCTTGTGGGTGGGCAAGTTCATCAAGACCTGCACCTACCAGAGGGTGCTGACCGATGAGGCGAGCGTAATGATCGGAGAATATTGTTCGCGGCTGTGCGCGATAGAGGGGTTTGCTGGCCACAAGGAACAGGCCGATATTCGCGTGCGACGGTTGAGCGTGAAGGAAGCCGCATGACGCGCCGCAGTGCCACCTCCTACGATGTGGCGCGCGAGGCGGGGGTGTCGCAATCTGCGGTTTCGCGCTGTTTTTCGCCCGGGGCCAGCGTAAGCCCGCGCACCCGCGCCAAGGTGATGGCCGCAGCGCAGGAGCTGGGTTACCACCCCAACGCCATCGCGCGCGGCATCCGCACCCAGCGTTCGAACCTAGTCGCGATCATCATTTCGAACCTGACCAATCTCTATTATCCCGAAGTGCTCGCTGAGTTGACGCAGCGATTGTCGGCACAAGGTATTCGCGTGCTGCTGTTCAGCTTGGCAGCGGAATCGGATGTCGATGAAGTGCTCGATCAAGTGTGGCAATTCCGCGTTGACGGCGCGATTGTCGCGGCACGATTGAGCCCCGAACAATTGGCGGGCTTTGAGGATCGCGGGGTGCCGGTGGTGCTCTACAACCGGTTGGGCGATGGCGTTCCTGTGGCAAGCGTGTGCTGCGATTCAGTCAGCGGGACGAACGGCCTGATCGATGCGCTTGTTGGTGAGGGGCATCGCCAGTTCGGGATCATTGCCGGGCCTGCCGATAGCTATGTCGGCGAAAGCCGCGTCAACGCTGCCGCCAGCCAGCTCAACGCGCACCGCATGGAGTATGAGATTGTGCGCGGCAGCTTCGATTATGACAGCGGCGCATCGGGGCTGAAACAGATCATGGCGCGGACGGCAAACCGGCTCGACGCCTTGATCTGCGCCAATGATCTGATGGCAATCGGGGCCATCGATAGC
>JANOQL010000513.1:0-3177 GCA_031414835.1 Sphingomonadales bacterium
CGCGCACCTTGCCTGCGCGGACGATCTCGCTCAGCGCGTCCATCGTTTCGGCAATCGGCGTGTCATCATCGTATCGGTGGCACTGGTAGAGGTCGATATAGTCGGTCTGCAACCGCGTCAGGCTGGCATCGACCTGCTTCATCACCTGCGCGCGGCTCAACCCCTTGTCGGTGTCTGACATCGGGAAGAACAGCTTGGTCGCCATCACATAGGAGTCTCGCGGACGGCCCTTCAGTGTTTCACCCAGAAACGTCTCCGCCGCCCCGCGCCCATAGATGTTGGCGGTGTCGATGAAGTTGATCCCCTCATCGAACGACCGCGCGATGCACGCCTTGGCCGCATCGGCTTCGACGCCAACGCCGAAGGTCAGCCAGCTGCCGAGGCAGATTTCGGAGACCGAAATCCCGCTGTCACCAAGTTCGCGATACTGCATGTTCTACTCCTTAAATCCTCCCCGGAACGGGGAGGATAAATCAATGCGAAGTCTGCCCCAGCAATTGCCGCGTGACGGGATGCGAACTGGTCAGCCCGCCATCGACCGCGAGCGCCTGTCCGTTGACGTAACTGGCAAGATCCGAGGCAAGGAACAGCGCCGCATTGGCGAGCTCCTCAGGCTGCGCGCCGCGCCGTAGCGGGTTCAATTGACCGATCTTGTGCGTCACGCCCTTGTCACGCGCGTAATCGAACGTGCCCTTGGTCATGCCCGTCTCGGTCAGCCCGGGGCACAAAGCGTTCACCCGTACGCCGCTCGTCGAAAGCTGCTGCGCTGAGACCTTGGCGAGATTGATCACGCCCGCCTTCGACGCCGAATAGGCCGATGGCCCCGCGCCTGAATTGATCCCGGCAACGCTCGCGGTCAGCACGATCGCGCCGCCGCGGCCCTGATCGACCATGAATTTGCCCGCGTGCTTCACCATCAGCGCAGGCCCGATCAGGTTCACGCGCAGAGTTTCGGCCCAAGCCACGGGGTCGATGTCGAAAATGCCACCCATATCGCCGATGATTCCGGCATTGGCGAAGGCAATGTCGATTCCGCCAAAGCTCGATTGCGCGAGTGCGACAATCTTGGCGACATCGGCCTCGTTGCCTGCGTCCATCTGCATCGCGACGGCTGCGGCACCGATGCCTGACGCAGTGTCATGCACCGCCTCGCTCTTGTCACCGAGCACGACCTTGGCGCCTTCTTCGGTGAAGCGCCGCGCCGCCGCGCGTCCGATGCCCGAACCGGCCCCAGTGATGATCGCGATTTTTCCTTCGAGCAGTCCCATCATGCGCCTCCTGAAATCGTGGCCCCACCATCGCAGACAATCGTCTGCCCGGTGGTGTATGCGCCTGCCTTTGACGCAAGGAACACAGCTGCCCCTGCAATCTCGTTCGGCTCGCCGATCCGGCCGAGACAGGCGGCGGCGGTCGAGCGTTTCAGCGTTTCGGGATTTTCCCACAGCGCGCGCGCCATGTCTGTGCGGATGAGCCCGGGGGCGACGCAATTGACGCGGATATTGTGCGGCCCCAACTCCTGCGCATAATTGCGCGCGAGCTGCATGTCGGCGGCTTTCGAGATGCAATAGACGCCAAGGATCGGTGAGCCTTTCAACCCGCCGATCGACGAGATGATCACGATGCTGCCTTCGTTGCGCGCCTTCATCTCAGGCGCAACCATCTGTATCAGCCAGTGGTTCGACAGGATGTTGTTGTCGAGGATCTTGCGAAACTGATCGTCGGCAATGTCGAGGCTTGGGCCGTAATAGGGGTTCGACGCGGCGTTGCAGACAAGCGTTGTCACCTTGCCGAACGCCTTGCGCGTTTCGCTGACGAGGTTTTGCAGATCATCCTTCGACGAGATGTTGGCAGCAACGGCAATCGCGGTGCCAGCGCCATGCTTTGCGTTGAGTTCAGCCGCCACTGCGTCGCAGGCATCGGCCTTGCGGCTCGAAATGACGACCTTCGCGCCGAGAGCGGCCATTTCTTCGGCGATTGCCTTGCCGATCCCGCGTGAGGAACCAGTGATGAGCGCGACCTGGCCGGTCATATCGAATAAGGACATATTTCTCTCCTCAAATCCTCCCTAACTTGTTGGGGAGGTGGCGCTCGCGAAGCGAGTGACGGAGGGGAATACGGTGCCAAGCCCCTCCACCATGCTTCGCATGGTTCCCCTCCCCATCAAGATGGGGAGGATCTGTTACGTCACTCTGCCCCCGCCTTCACCGCAAACGCCCAAGCCGCATCGGCGAGCGGCGTCACCCGGTCGGACATATCCTTGGCGTGCGCGCTGTTCGCAGTGCCATCGATCACGCGTTTCTTGATCCCCTGCATGATGCCGCCAAGCCGGAAGAAATTATACGCGAAATACCAGTTGAGATCGGGGATCGAGTCACGCCCGGTCGCCGCACAGTAACGCTCCACCACCTCATCCAATTCGGGAATGCCCAGCGCCTTGCGATCGAGGTCCATCACGCCAGACCGCCCGCCATTCGCGCTCACCCACGCCATCGCGACATAGGTGAAATCGGCGAGCGGATCGCCCAGCGTCGATAATTCCCAATCGAGCACCGCCAGCACTTTGGGCTGCGTCGCATCGAAGATCATATTGTCGATGCGGTAATCGCCATGGACAACGCTAGTGCGCGTCTGTTCGGGCAGCGTCGCGGGCAGCCATGCAATCAGCCGCTCCATCGAGTCCATCGTTTCGGTTTCGGACAGCTTGTATTGCTTGGTCCAGCGATCGACCTGCCGCCCGAAATAATTGCCCGGCTTGCCGAACTCGGTAAGGCCAGCGGCGGCAACATCGGTGTTGTGGAGTTCCGCCAGCGTATCGATCATCGCGTCATATGTGGCACGGCGGTCGGCAGGTTCCGCACCGGGCATCGCGCCGTCCCAGATCGTCCGGCCTTCGACCATTCCCATGATGTAGAACATCGATCCGATCACGCTGTCATCGGTGCACAGGCCATAAGGCTTTGCGACTGGATAGCCTGTCGGGTGCAGCCCCGCGATCACGCGAAATTCGCGGTCGACTGCGTGCGCGGAGGGCAGCAGCGGGCCATGCGGCTTGCGGCGCAGGACGTACGATCCGCTTTTGGCATTGAGCCGATAGGTCGGGTTCGACTGGCCACCCGCAAACTTGCGCGCTTCGACGGGGCCTTCGAAGCCTGCGACGTTGGCTTTCATCCATTCGGC
>JANOQL010000514.1:0-1976 GCA_031414835.1 Sphingomonadales bacterium
CCCGCTCACCGTGCATTATCAAGAGAAATATTCGTCGGCTGGCCGCATCCCCGGTGGCTTTTTCAAGCGTGAACGCGGTGCGACCGAAAAGGAAACGCTGATCAGCCGCCTGATCGACCGTCCGTTGCGTCCGTTGTTCCCTGCCGGGTTCTACAATGAGATCAACGCGATTGCGCAGGTTCTGAGCTATGACGGCGAAAACGAGCCCGACATTTTGGCGCTCGTTGCGGCGTCGGCTGCGATGACGCTGTCGGGCGTGCCTTTCATGGGCCCGATCGGTGCAGCGCGCGTCGGCTATTTGAACGGCGAATACATCCTCAATCCGACCGATGAACAGGTTGCCGAAGGCGATCTCGATCTGGTCGTTGCGGCAACTTACGATGCGGTGATGATGGTCGAATCCGAAGCCAATGAGCTTTCGGAAGAGATCATGCTCGGTGCCGTGCTGTTCGCGCACGACGCGTGCAAGGAAGTGGTCAAGGCAATCATCAAGCTCGCCGAACAGGCCGCGAAAGAGCCTTGGGCGATGGCCGAACAGGCCGATTTGTCGGCTGCCAAGGACAAGCTCAAGAAGCTGATCGGCAAGGACATTGAGGCGGCGTACAAGCTGGTCGATAAGTCCGAACGCTCGAACGCGTTGAACGAGGCCCGCGCCAAGGCGAAGGTTGCGTTTGCCGATGCCGCTCCGCAGGATCAGATGGCCGCGAACAAGCTCGTTAAGAAGCTCGAAGCCGAAATCGTCCGCGGTGCCATCCTCAAGACCGGCAAGCGGATCGATGGTCGCACGACCACCCAAATCCGTCAGATCGTCGCCGAAACGCATTTCCTGCCCCGCGCGCACGGCTCGGCACTGTTCACGCGTGGCGAAACGCAGACGATCGCGACCTGCACCTTGGGCACCAAGGATGCCGAACAGATGGTCGATGGTCTGAACGGGCTGTCGTACGGCAATTTCATGCTGCACTATAACTTTCCGCCCTATTCGGTCGGTGAAGTTGGCCGCTTCGGTGCGCCATCGCGTCGCGATATCGGCCATGGCAAGCTCGCATGGCGCGCGCTCAAGGCTGTGCTGCCGACCAAGGACGAATTCCCGTACACGATCCGCATCACCAGCGACATTACTGAGAGCAATGGCTCGTCTTCGATGGCGTCGGTGTGCGGTGGCAGCCTTGCGATGATGGATGCGGGCGTGCCGATCAAGCGGCCTGTCAGCGGCATTGCGATGGGTCTGATCTTGGAGGGCAAGGACTTCGCGATCCTGTCCGACATCCTCGGCGATGAAGATCACTTGGGCGATATGGATTTCAAGGTCGGTGGAACGTCCGAAGGCATCACCACGATGCAGATGGACATCAAGATTGCGGGCATCACGCGCGAAATCTTCGAAGCCGCATTGAACCAGGCCAAGGACGGCCGCGCGCATATCCTGGCTGAAATGGCCAAGGCGATGAGCGAAACCCGCACCGAGCTTTCGGAATTCGCGCCGCGCATCGAAACGATGCAGATCGACAAGGCGAAGATCCGCGACATCATTGGCACCGGTGGCAAGGTCATCCGTGAAATCGTCGCCACTACGGGTGCGAAGGTTGATATCGATGATGAAGGCCTGATCAAGATTTCGTCTTCGGACATCAGCCAGATCGAAGCTGCCCGCAAGTGGATCAGCGGCATCGTCGAAGAAGCCGAAGTCGGCAAGGTGTATGACGGCAAGGTCGTCAACATCGTCGATTTCGGGGCGTTCGTGAACTTCATGGGCGGCAAGGACGGTCTCGTCCACGTGTCCGAAATGCGCAACGAACGCGTCGAAAAGCCAACCGACGTCGTAACCGAAGGCCAGGACGTCAAGGTCAAGGTTCTCGAATTCGATCCACGCGGCAAGGTGCGTCTGTCGATGCGCGTCGTCGATCAGGAAACGGGCGCCGAACTCTAAGACACCCGCCCGCCGCGCGAACCGCGTGAAGGCGGAGACCGTGGCG